>JAADDT010000033.1 GCA_013153765.1 Aquificota bacterium | reverse complement strand
ACGTGGTGGTGGTGGTTTACGCTCCGGAAAGCCTCCAGAAAAAAAGGCTGATTGAAAAAGGTCTTACAGAAGAGGAAGCTGAAAAAAGGATCAAGGCACAGATGCCTTCACAGGAAAAGGTAAAGTACGGCGATTTCGTTATAAACAACACGGAAGACCTGCTCCACCTTGAAAGGGAGGTAAAAAAGCTGTACTCAAAGCTGGTGGAAGCGGGAAGAAACTTGAAAAAAGACAGCCAGAGTATAAAATAGTCCTAATTACAGGGAGAAAATAATGAAAAGGATATTTCTGGCGTTTGCTCTGGCTTTTACGGTTTTTTCCTGCAGTGAAACGGACGACAAGCCTGACATGGTTATTGAGATAAAGGTATCAAAAGACGGATACTCCCCAAACGAGATTACCGTTCCCCGTGGTAAGGTCGTTCTGTTCCGTATTACAGCCCTTGACGACGGCATCAGTGCAGGATACGGAAACGGGAACGTGGGACACTGTTTTTACATAATGCTACCTTACGACGTGATGGTTGAAAACATAAAAAAAGGTCAGACCAAAGAGGTAAAGGTAAAGATGGTTTACCCCGGAGACTTCCTGTTTACCTGTCCGTACTGCTCCGGCATATTCCCGACGAAGGGAGACCTGCACGTCAGGTAATCAGTTTAAAAACCGTCTGTAAACAAAAAAACCTGCAAGTGGAAAAAGGGAAAGCAGTAAAACGGCGGTTTTGTAGCCGGTGCTGTTTTCACCTATAAACATAACGGCAAAACTCCACACCACAGGAGACAAAACGCTTGCCATCCTTTCCGAAACGGACATAAATGCAAATCTGGTGGTTATCTGGTTTTGTGGAGAAAACTCTATTAAAGCCACCCTTACGGCAGTCCACAGGGAAGCAAGGAGTATTCCGAAAAGGACAGCCACGCCGTAAACAGTCCTGCCGTCAGACAGGAATAAAAGCCAGAAAGCCACAGTCCACAAGGGAAAAAGGTACTTTAAGAAAACCCTTCCCCCTATACGGCTGATAAAGTATCCGGAAACGGGAGCAGACAGGACTGCAAAAACCCCTGCAACAGCCACAGTGTTCACAACGCCGGTCTGGTCAAAACCGAAAACCCTGTTCAGGTAAAGGGACATAAACACGATAACCCCGTGTGCCCCGTCCGTAAGAAGGAAGACCGAAAGGAGGAAAAGGAAAAACCTCCTGTCTTTAACCAGTTCCTTAAAGGAAAAGTCCTGCCTTACATCCGTCTTGCCACTGTTTACGAAAAGAAGGGAAGGAACGGCAAAAACGGTAAACAGTAAGGCGGTAATCAGGAAAACCTGTGAAGGTGAGGAGGACAGGTAGTTTGCAATAAGCAGGCTTACTATACCTCCTATATAACCCAGACCTATACCAAAACCGGAAACAACACCCAGACCTTCCCTGTTTGAAATATCGGTAAGGAGCGAGTTGTAAAAAATAAGGCTCTGCTGGTAAAACAGGTTCATAAAAAAGAAAACGGTAAGTGCGGTATAAAGTCCCTCCACAAAATAAAGGCTGTACAGTAAAACAGCCACGCCCAATACGAAAAACTTAAAAAGCCTGTCCTTCAGACCGTACCTGTCGGCAAGCCTGCCTAAAAAAATGCCCAAGGCTATTGAGGATATGACAGACAGGGAATAGACAAACGAGTAGTGGTAAGACGCCCCTTTCAGCTGGTTAACAACCCATAGCGGAAAAAAAACGGATATGATACTTGCGGAAAATACGGTCTCTGCAAAGTCAAACAAAACCCAAGAAACGGTTTTTTTCAATTACAGGTTTACCTGTTTTTTTAGTTTTTCCACCTCTTCTTCCGTAAGCTCCCTGTACTGTCCGGTCTCCAGCCCTTCGTCAAGCTGTAGGCTTCCTATCCTGACCCTTTTCAGGTAAAGGACGGGATAACCGAGCCTTTCCATTATCCTTTTGACGATGTGGTGTTTGCCTTCACTTACGGTTATTTTTATTTTAGACCGGTCTGGTGAGGTTTCAACCAGCTGGAGTTTAAAAGGTTTTGTCCGGTAGTCCTTCAGCTGTAGCCCTTCCCTTTCAAACCTTTCCCTTTCCTTCTCAAGCCCGGAAGCATCACCCTCAACAACCGCAAAGTACTCCTTTTCAACCTCCCATTTGGGATGTGAAATCCTGTGGGCAAACTGTCCGTCGTCCGTAATGATAAGCAGTCCTTCCGTGTCCATATCAAGCCTTCCTATAGGAAAAAGCTTACGGTAAAAAGGCAGGTCGGCGAATATTTCCATCACGGTTGGATAATCCCTGTCCTCGGTGGCGGTGATGTAGCCTGAAGGTTTGTTCAGCATGTAGTAGTGGTGTTTTTTGTACTGGACAGGCTGTTCGTCAACGGAAACGGCGTCCTTTTCCGGATTGAGGTGGAAAGAAGGATTGTTTACGACTGCGTCGTTTACCTTTACCCTTTTTTGTTTTACCAGTTTTTTAGTTTCTTTACGGGAACCGAAGCCAAGGTCTGAAAGGAATTTGTCTAAACGGATTTTTTCCATTAGAGAAACAAGGGGGAAAGAACTCCCCCATTGTATAAAAGCTTACTTAACTCTCTCTTTAAGAGATTTGGCAGGATGGAAAGTAACAACCCTTCTGGCAGGTATTTTGATAACCTCCCCAGTTCTCGGATTTCTTCCCTTCCTTGCTTTCCTTTCCTTCACGTTGAACACGCCAAGTCCGGGAAGTGCCACTCTCTCTCCCTTTTCCAGAGCTTCAGTCAGGGCGGCAACAAAAGCGTTAACACATCTTTCGGCGGAAGCTTTTGTTACCCCTGCCTGTGCGGCAACTTTTGCAACGAGTTCTGCTTTTGTCATTTCTGACCCTCCTTAAAATGTTTTTTCCCCCAGAGGCTTTACCTCTTATACTTTTCGGGGCAAGTTATTGATACTTTTAATTTATATTAATACTTTTTCAGTTGTCAAGTTTTTTAAGCTTTATTTTTCAACAATTTTAAAAATTTGCTTCTTAAGATACTGGTTTTACTGTACCTTTTTCAACGTAGTAAATGCTGTCCGCCCCGTCCTCCACCTCCGTGTCGTGCGTTACGAGTATTAGCTGGTTAACCAGATTTTTTTCCTTCATACCTATCAGTATGTTAACAAGGTCTGTCCTCCTCTGCTGGTCAAGGTGTACCGTAGGCTCGTCAAGTATGAGGAAGTTAGCCTTACTTGAAAGGAACCTGCCTATCGCCATTCTTAAAGCAAGTCCCAGTGCTACCCTCTGACCACCGCTTAAGGAGGATACGGGAACGTACCTGTCCGTCCTTTCAACGGTGGGAGCAAGGAGGGATATGTCAAAGTTTTCGGAAAACCTTACCTGCTGGAATGGAAAACCGAATATGGAGAATATCAGGTTCGTTATCCTTGGCAGTTCGTAAAGTGCGTTTTCCCTTATTACCTTCTGTATTCCCCCGTGTCCCAGTGCCGTTTCCACCTTTTTGTATTTTTCTATCTTTTCCTCCATCTGAGCCACCTTCTTTTCAGCCTGAAGGAGTTTTTCCAGCTCCCTCTCAAGTGTTTCCTTTTTACCCTGTAGCCTGCCTATCTCTGACTTGAGGCGGGATACATGTTCGGAAAGGCTTTTTATACTTTCGCTTTCCTTTTTTAGCTTTTCCTTCAGCTCTGCCAGTTGTTCTTCAATCCTTTCTTCGTCCTTTATCAGTGGGATAGTTTCGTTTATTTTGCTTTCAAGCTGTTTTACCTCTTCAGTTAGCCTTTTTAACTCCCTTTCCACATTTTCTTTTTCAGAAATCAGACCTTTAAGGTTTATGTACCGCTTTTCCTTTTCTTTCAGTTTTTTTATCTTTTCCTGAAGCGTTTTTTCCTCCTCCTTACCTGTCTGGCGGGATAGCTCCTCCAGTCTGGCGTTTATTTTTCCAATCTCCTTTTCAACCTTTTTACGGTCTGTTCCCTTTAAAAACCTTTCACCTTCAATAAACAGCTGGTAAGCCTCTTTCAGGCTTGAGAGCTCCTTTTCAACCTCCTTTTCCCTGCTGTAGGCTTCCTCCAGTTTTGCCAGCCTGTTTTCCAGTGCGGAAAGTTTGCTTTTTACCTCCCTTTTCTGCTCCTCCAGTTCCCTATACCTGCCGTAAAGCTCTTCGTATTTCTTCAGCAGTTCCCCTGCCTTTTCCTCCCGGGCAAGCTCCCTTTCAACTTCCTTCTCCCTGTCGTTTAACTGTTTGTATTCTTCCCTTTTCTTTGACAGTTCTTCCTCTAACTCCCGTTTAAGCTCCTGTCTGGTGTGCTCCTCTATCGGTCTGCTACAGGTTGGACAGCTTCCTTCCATACCTGACAGGTTTTCAAGCCTTTTTTTCAGAGCCTCCCCTTCTCCTTTCAGCCTTCCCTTTTTTTCTTTTATCCGGTTTAACTCCTCCTTCAGGTTTTCAACCTTTTCCCTGTTGTTCTGTATGAACTGGGAAACCATAAGTGGATTTTCCTTCAGGATAAGGTAGGACTTTTTTATTTTTAACAGGTTTTGCAACACCTGTGAAAGGGCTTCAAGGAGTTTTTCCTGCTTCTGGTTTATCCCTTTTATCTGGTTTTCCAGACCTGCCTTCTCTCCTTTCAGTTTTTCACCTGCTTTTACCTTTTCTTTCAGTTCTTTAAGCAGTTTTTCACCCTGAAGGTACCTTTCCGCCTTTTCCCTGTTTTCCTCAACCTGCTTTTCCTTCTCCCCTATCTGCTCCAGTTTTTCCGTAAGGGATTTTAGTTTTTCCGCCAAAAGCTGTTTTTCCTTCAAGCTTTCCAGCTTTTTTTCAAGTAGGGAAAGCTCTTCCACAGCCTTTTCCAGAGGTGGCAGTTCCTTTTCAGCCTGTTTTATCCTTTCAAGCATTCCGGTTTTTTCGTTTATCTGACCTGTTAGGGACTGGATAAGCTTTTTCCAGCCTTCCACACTGCTTTTTATTTTCAGGTTTTCTTCCTTTTCTTTAAGGAGTTTTTCGTAGTCCGCCTTTCCCTTTTCCAGTTTTTCCTCTTCCTCTTTAAGCTTTTGGGAAAGCTTTTCCACTTCCTTTTCCAGACGGCTTATCTCTTCTTTTACCTTCCCAAGCTCTTCCTCCACTTCCTTCCTGCCTGCTGAAGCGGTTTTTAACGCCTCAACAGACGCCTGCAATTCCCTCCTTTTCTGGGCGGACTGTTCAACTATCAGCTGGTAAACGGACATGTCCAGTATTTCTTCAAACACTTCAGCCCTTTTTTTCGGAGGAAGGTCAAGCAGTCCTTCAATGTCCCCCTGTTTGACCAGCACGGAAGTGGTGAAGGTTTTGTAAGTAAGCCCCGTAAGTCTTGGCAACTCCTTTGATATGTTCTTCTGGTAGTAGGGAATGTAGCTACCCTTTTTCTTTATGTAAACTGTGGAGCTGGCTGACGCCTTTTTACCCCGCAGGCTTATTATCCTTTCAACCATGTATTCCTGCTGACCCTTTTTGAACTCAAGCCTTACGACAGCCCTGTTTCTTCCCCAGCTTATAAGGTCTGCTATGTTTCCCCTTTCGGTTCTTCCAAACAGCCCGTAGGTTATACCCTCTATTATTGAGCTTTTCCCTGCCCCGTTGTCCCCTATAAACACGGTGATGCCCTTTTCCGAAAACTCAACCTCCGTCCGTCTGTGGGCAAGGAAGTTTTCCAGAGTAAGCTTTTTCAGTATCATTTACTTACCTGCCTTCCCAGTTTGCTTTCTACAGACTTTATTTTCTGCTCAAGCCTGTTTGACTTGCCTTTCCTGATGTCAAACTTTACCACCGAATAGACCCTGTTGCAGTCCTTTTCAAGCTGTTTGTAGGCGTTGTTTATAATCTGGAGTGCCTCCTCCATACTTTCGGTCTCAAAGACAGTGCCCATAGGAGTGAGTTTGTAGGGAATTCCGCTTTCGTCTATCATCTTTATGATACGGGACACGTAAGGACTTACGCTTTCACCTTTGTCCGTCGGGAACATTGCAAACTCAACGAGGACAGACATTGGACACCTCCTTTTTTGATACTAAATATTAAAATAGCTTATACCTTTTTTCCAGAGGCGGTAGCCTATCAATTTCACTTTTATTTCATAAATTAGGTTATAAGATTATCAATCTGAATTTTTGAGGAGTTTTAGGTATGTCTTTCGTCAGGAAGGTTATTGATGAGCTGATTTCCATTGAGTTTATGCTTTTTTTGACCCTTGTGTTCGGTCTTTCAATAGGCTTTGCCACTTTCGTTGAAAACGATTTCGGCTCCGAAACTGCGTGGGCTCTGGTTTACGGAGCAAGGTGGTTTGAGGTTCTGTGGATACTGCTCGGGATAAATCTGGTTGGAAACATTATTAAGTACCGTATGTGGCAGTTAAAAAAACTGCCTGCCTTCCTGTTCCACCTTTCTTTCCTCGTAATCTTCCTTGGTGCGGCACTTACCAGATACGCCGGATACGAGGGAGTTATGCACATAAGGGAAGGTCAGCAGTCCAGTTCCATACTCTCTTCAGACGCATTCCTTCAGGTTTACGCCGAAAAGGACGGAAAAGAATACACCCTTGAGAAAAAGCTTATCCTTTCTTCCATAGCAAAGGAAATAAACAGGTTTGAGGAAAGGCTTGACATAGACGGGAAGGAGCTTGTTATCAGGTATAAGGACTACTACCCGAAGGCAGTAAAGGAGGTAGTCCCTGCCGAAAACGGCAAGCCACTCGTAAGGTTCGTTTACCTTAAGGACGGCAGACCTGTTGACAGGATAATCAACTACGGGGAAGAGGTGAAAATAGGCGGGATTACGGTGGCATTTGGGAAAAAGCCGGAAGGGAAAAACTACCTTTATATATACCTGAAAGACGGGAAGTTTTACGGAAAGTCAGACCTGCCTGTAAGGTACTTTGAGATGGGAACGAACCTTTCAGGAGAACTGCCTGCAGGTAAAGAGTGGGAGCTGAAGGAAGGGAGAATGTACACCTTGAGAGACGTGCAGATAGTAATAAGGCAGGCTGTCCCTTCAGGGAAGGTTGAGGTTGTTGAGGACAAAACCGGAGAAGGGAAGGTTGGAACGGATAAGGGAGCTTTAGTCCTTCAGGTTGAATACGGAGGGAAAAAGGAGGAAGTAAAACTGGTAGGCGGAGGTATGCGTTCCCATATAAAAGGTGAGCCTGCCACTTTGGAGCTTGACGGTCTTAAGGTAAGGCTTAGCTGGGGAGCGAAGGAGATAAAACTGCCCTTCTCCGTTTATTTGAAAGACTTCCTCCTTGAAAGGTATCCCGGCTCAAACCAGCCCTCCTCGTACGAAAGTCTGGTGGTGGTTAGAGACCCTAAAAACAACAGGGAGTTTGAGTACAGGATATACATGAACCACACCCTTGAGTACGGCGGATACAAGTTTTTCCAGTCTTCGTACGACCCTGACGAGAAGGGAACTGTACTGTCCGTGAACCACGACCCGGGGAAAATACCCACCTATGTAGGATACGGTATGCTTGCGTTGGGACTTTTTCTGAACCTGCTTAACCCTTACTCCCGCTTCGGCAGACTGGCAAGGCTGAACGTGGAAAAGTTAGTATCCACCGCCGTGGTGATCTTTTTCCTGTCTGGTAGCGTTTACGGTCAGGAGGAAATCAAAGAAGTGCCCAAGCTTGAGGAGGCTTTAAAGGAAGTTAAAAAAATAAACAGGGAGCATGCTGACCGTTTCGGCACCCTCATAACCCAGTCGGCAGACGGAAGGCTTGAGCCTATAGACACCCTTGCCATAGACATACTGAACAAGGTATCAAAAAGAAGGTCTTTTTACGGACTGAACCACAACCAGATAGTTCTGGGAATGCTCGCCCTTCCAAGACACTGGCAGGTAATACCTATAATAAAAGTGTCCCATCCTGCGGTGAAAAAAATACTCGGCATTCCTATGGACGCCAGATACTTTGCCTTCATAGACGCATTCAGCAGGGACGGCAGTTATAAGCTACTCCAGTACGTTGAGCAGGCAAAAATGAAAAGACCTGCCAGAAGAAACCAGTTTGACAAGGAGCTTATAAAAATAGACGAGAGAATAAACATACTGTATATGGTATTTACCGGAGAGCTGTTCAGAATATTCCCGCTGAAGGGAGACCCTAACCACACGTGGTACAGCCCTAAAGCGGCCATAGAGACCTTCCCTAAAGAGGAGGCGGAAAAGGTAAGACTGCTGATGATAGCCTATCTTGCCTCCGTTGACAAAGGCGTCAGGGAAGGGGACTGGTCTTTAGCTGACAAGGTGCTTGAAAAGATAAGGGAGTACCAGAAGGTAAACGGTGCTGAAATATACCCTTCGGAAACGAAAATAAAGGCTGAAATACTGTACAACAGGCTAAACCTGTTTGAAAGGCTCATATTCGTTTACCTGTTTGCCGGCTTTTTCCTTTTAGCCCTAATATTCCTGAGGCTGGTAAAACCGTCAATCAACCTGAGTTTACCTAACAAACTGGCGGTGGGAATACTGTTTTTAGGCTTTATTTTACATACCTTCAATCTGGGATTAAGGTGGTACATTTCCGGACACGCACCTTGGAGCAACGGCTACGAATCAATGATATACATAGCTTGGACTATAATACTGGCAGGCATAGTTTTTGTCAGACAGTCTCCACTTGCGGTGGCTTCAACAGGCATACTGGCAGGGCTTACCCTGTTCGTTGCCCATTTAAGCTGGCTTGATCCACAGATAACAACAATCGTTCCTGTTCTGAAATCTTACTGGCTTACCATACACGTTTCCGTAATAACGGCAAGCTATGGATTTTTGGGACTTTCGGCACTGCTTGGCTTCATAACCTTACTGCTTTTCATAATCAGAAAGCCTGACCTGAAGGACGAAAGGCAGAGGCAGATAGAGATATCCATACTGGAAGCCACAAGAATAAACGAGATGTCAATGATAGTGGGACTTTCACTACTTACGGTAGGGAACTTCCTCGGCGGTGTCTGGGCAAACGAAAGCTGGGGAAGGTACTGGGGCTGGGACCCGAAAGAGACGTGGGCACTTGCCACCATACTTGCCTATACATTCGTAATACACACACGGCTCGTTCCGTGGATGAGGTCAACCTATCTCTTTGCCGTAATGTCCGTCCTTGCATTCTCCTCCGTGCTGATGACTTACTTCGGCGTTAACTACTACCTGTCTGGACTGCATTCCTATGCGGCGGGAGACCCCGTTCCCATACCTGTCTGGACTTACTGGGCTGGAGCTGTGGTGCTGGCTGTAATAATCCTTGCATACAGAAACAGGAAGATAAAAACCATATAAAAATGTGTTGCATCAGGCAGGTCTGGGCTTTAAATTGATAGACACAGATGTAGCGTAATAAAAAAATGGAGGAGATGAGAGATGGGAAGAATTTACGGCAAAGTGGAAAGTCCTGAAGACATTAGGAGGATCAACTGTATTATCAGAGACGAGATGCTTACCGTTGAGACAGCCGCCCAGCTTACAGACCTGAAGAAAAGGAGTGATTACCTGTGTACGCTGACTTACTCCCCGTTCTGGCAGAAAAAGTTCGGAGATAAGATTGAGGAGCTCAGGCAGGTAGCCCTTGAGGAAAACCGTGCCACCGTAAGGACTGCCAATTACGTTGCAAAATACAAAGGTTTTGACAGGACTTACGAACCGTGGAGGAAGGAAATAGACATTGAAGACAAGCTGAAGGAAATACCAAATCAGGTTATAGAAGAGCTTACCCACTCCATCTTTGACCTTAAAAGTAGCGTCCAGATACTTGAGGATTTAAGGAGGGAGTTTTGCGACATAAGGAAGGCTATGGTTCTGTGTGAGGACGTTGAATGCCTTGACAAGATGAAAAGGGCTGTTGACATACTCTCAACCCTCCCGTATCTGGAGAGCTTCAGACAGCACTTTGACGAAAAAACCATGCAGGAAATAGATAAGCTGATAAACGAAGAAAAGGAAAGGAGCGTGTTTTTAGCTAATATCATAGCTGAAGTTAACAAATGGGACAGGTACTACGAAGCTATCGGTGAGGAGGACTTTGAAACAACGGCAGAAGAATACCTGAACAAACTCCTTGAGGAGGAAGAAAAGGCAAGCACCTACATACCTACCGAAGTCAAGTACAAAGGCGGTGGAAAGGTGCTGTGGCTCGTTTACTACCACCCTGTAAAGAAAAGGGAGTACGCAAAAAGGATTTACTTCCCTGCAGATGCGTTTGACATAAAGGTTGAAGGGATAGGCGAGTTTGAAAACAGGTTCGGAAACAAGGTTTACGGAATAAAAATATCCTATAAGACAAAAATAGGACCTACCACAATCCGCGTAAGGGGAAGGGAAATACACCTGCCGGAAAGGATAATAACCAGAACTAAAGTGATACCACTGCCTAAAGTGGCGGAAAACATCAGACTTGTTGAGGAAAGACCTGAAAGTGCTATGGATATAGCCTGAAGACCGCAAGCCCCTTCGGGGGCTTTTTTATATGTATTTTTTCAGCTTGTCCTTGTGTATTATCAGCTCCTTATCCCTCTTTTCTATAATTCCCTGATCTTTAAACTTTTTCAGTATCCTTGAAAAGGTTTCCGGTGTAATGTTCAGCAGTGAGGCTACCTTGTTGTGCTTCAGCTCCCTGAACAGGTCTTCATGCTCGTCTATGAACTTTGCCACCCTTGCCACCGCATCCATCATAAGGTTCTGTATGATTATGTCGTTAAGAATTCTTATCTTGTAAGCAAGGGACTTTATCACGTTAAACGCCACCTCCGGGTCCCTCAAAAACTCGTTCCTGAACCTGTTGTAATCTATAGCTAGAACCTTACCGTCCGTCTCAAACTCGGCTGTGGCAGGATAGGGAAAATCCTCAAAGTTAGCCACCTCGGCTATCATATTAACCGGATGGAAGTAGTGGAGCGTTATCTCGTTCCCTTTAAAGTCCGTCTTGTAAACCCTTATGGTTCCCTCAAGGAGTATGTAAAGGTACCTTGGCTCTTCACCTTCGTAAAAAAGGAGCTCTCCCCTTTTAAACTCTTTAATAAAAGAGATTTCCTGAAGTTTCTTCAGCTGTTCGTCGTCCAAATGCTTAAAAAGGTAAATCTCCCTTGCATCTATCATCTACAGGCTCCCTGAAAATTTTAAGCGTAAACAGGATTATAGCATATTGTTTAAAAATTTGGGCTTGTGAGTTTTGACTGTGGTCAATGAAAGGAAAGGAAATTGAAATGATAATTAATCTCAAAAAGGAGGTTTTAAAATGGCAGATAAAAAGGAAATACAGGTTGAGGGAGCTACCGTCCCTGTTTACCAGTACGAAGAAAACGGCATAACATACTACCAGTTTGACACATCGGAGCTGGGACCTCCCGAGCCGATGGTAAACGCAATGGCAGTCCTGAAGCTGATTGACAGTCCGGACAAAAGGGCTGTGATGATAAACCACAAAAAGCCTATGGGACTGTTTGATAAGATAGGAGACAGGTTTGACTATGAGGTGGAGGAGCTGGACGGTAAGTACAAAATAGTCTTTAAGCTTAAAGAGTAATGAGACCTGTCGGCAGTCTTGCAACCCAGTTTGCTCCCCCTTTTAAACTGGTTTTACATTACTTCATCACGGCGGTTGTGCTTAACGTGGTTTCCCTGTCCGTCCTTTTAGCGTTTGCAGGGAAACTTACACCCCCTTTCTACCTGTTCCAGTACGCAGGTGCGGTGCACCTTTTCCTTTTAGGTTTTGTTATGATGACCATATTCGGTGCCCTTTACCA
>JAADDT010000036.1 GCA_013153765.1 Aquificota bacterium | reverse complement strand
AGTTTCTTTGAGGGAAAGCTGAAGGACTGATAGGGTTTATTCCGGGTGGTTTTACTCAGATGCAGGTTTGAAGTGGTTTTCTTGGAATATCTATAATCAAAACGATAACAGAATGGTAAAGTGGAAAAACAATGGGTAAGGGATTTTTAAAGGTTGCGGAGGATATTTTAAAAAACGTTGATAATTATTCAGGCAGTCAGAAAGAATTCTACATAAGAACGGGAATAAGCAGAGCTTACTATGGCTTAATATGGCAGTTGAAAGAGAGGTTTGAAAAAAACGGATACAACTTTAAAGGAAAAAATATACATCATTTTATTCCAAAGGTTCTTGCATCACTGGGTAGGTTTGATTTGGTAGAGGAGTTTGAAATACTAAAAGCTAAAAGAAATGATGCTGATTACAGAACCATTAAAGAATTTGTGTGGCTAAAAAGAGTTGATAAAAAAGAGCTGAAATCTTATATTAAAGATGTCCATTTATTCATATCAAGATTGGGAGTTTAAAATGGCTGTAGCAGACCAAACGCTAAAAATAGCAAAAAAAGTAAACTCTAAGAAAATACTGAAAGAAGTGGAAAAAATACTGAACGAACTGGGTATAAAGGACAGTTATGAGCTTTCTTTTAAAGATATAACAGAAGAGGACTCCTTTTTTAAACCTTTTTATGCAGTAGGTATAGATATTCACAAAAGAATTCCAGAGAAGAAAAGGATTGAGATAAAGGATAAAATAGGAGAATTTTTAAGGGAAAATTACGGTTATAACATAGGAGTTGATGTAATAACCGATTAGGTATGTGATACGATTCCTGACATACGGCGGTTTGTTTCCTTTTAGCTATCTAATCTGTAATAAAACGGATATTCTATAAGGTCTTGAAATTTTTGTCTTTTTGCATATAATACAACTCCCCTGATCTGCTTTTACTGTTTCGTGCTGTGTTTCCTCTCATGGCCCTCCTAACCTCCTATTTCTGGCGGTGTCTCCGTGATACCGCCCTTTTTTATTTTTTTATCTGTTTTATTTTTTTCTTCAGTTCGTTTAAAAACACCAGTGCCTCAACAGGCGTTGTGCTTCCTATGTCTATTTCGTCTATACTATCTATTATCTCTTGATAAATATTTTTTTCAAGTTCTTTAAACTCGTTAAATAGAGGAAGTTCCTCTATTGGAGTGTATTCTTTCTTTTCCTGCCTTAAAGAAAGGCTGTTTTCCTCAAGCCTGCTGTCCCTCTGTTCCTCAAAGTGGTAAAGTATCTCGTAAGCCCTTTTTATTATTTCCTCCTTCAGTCCGGACAGTTTTGCAACATGTATGCCATAGCTTTTGTCCGAAAATCCCTCCATAACTTTGTATAAAAATTTTATACCGTCCCCTTCCTCTTTTATGTGCATGTGGAAGTTTTTTATACCTTCTACTTCCTGTTCCAGTTTCGTAAGTTCGTGGTAGTGTGTGGCAAATAAAGTCCTTGCCCCTACCTTCTGGCTGATGTATTCGGAAATTGCCCAAGCTATTGACAGACCGTCGTAAGTGCTTGTTCCCCTGCCCACCTCGTCAAGAACGATAAAACTCCTTTCCGTAATGTTGTTTATTATGTTTGCCACCTCAAGCATCTCCACCATAAAGGTGGAAAGACCTTTTGCCAGTGCGTCCCCAGAACCAATCCGGGTGTATATGCCGTCAACCACTCCTATTTTCCCTTTCTTTGCCGGTATGTAAGAGCCTATCTGTGCCAGTATTATCAGTAGTGCTGACTGTCTTATGTAAGTGCTTTTACCTGCCATGTTAGGACCTGTGATTATGTGGAAGAAGGATTTTTTGTCCATCTTCAGGTCGTTAGGGACGAAGTCCGGTACGAACTGGGATACTACCGGATGGAGACCTTCCTTTATATCTATGGTAAAGTCCTCCGTTATCTGTGGCAGGTGCCAGTTGTTTTCCGCCGATACTGTGGCAAGTGATTGTATTGCGTCAATAACCGCCACCTGTTGAGAAGTTCTGGCTATCCTGTCTGATATGAAAGCCACTTCCTCCCGCAGTTTCATAAATATTTCGTATTCCAGTGCTTTTATCTTTTCATCTGCGGACAGGATTTTTTCCTCAAACCTCTGCAGTTCGTCTGTTGTGAACCTTTCCGCATTTGAAAGGGTCTGCCTTCTCCTGTAATGGGAAGGGACGTATTTCAGGTTAGGTTTGGTTATTTCTATGTAGTAGCCCATAACCTTGTTAAAGCCCACTTTCAGACTTTGTATTCCCGTTTCCGCCCTCTGCCTTTCCTGATACTCCTTTATCCACCTGTTTCCCTTTTCTTTTATCTCTTTCAGTTCGTCCAGTTCCGGGTTTACGCCCTTTTTTATCAAGCCCCCTTCCTTCATGTGTAAGGGAGGGTTGTCTTCAAGATAGTTTTCCATTTTTTCAACAAGCCATTGGAAGCTTTCTATACGGGAAAACAGTTCCTTCAGGAAAGGTGATTTTACGCTTTCTTCAACGGCTTTAAGCTGTTGCATCTGCTTCAGGGAAGTTCTTAGGGAGACCATGTTCCGCGGTGTCATAGTCCCTGAAGATATTTTTGATACCAGTCTTTCAACGTCAAATATCTCCTTTAAAACCTGCCTTATACTTTCCCTCAGATGGGAGTTTTCCACCAGTTCCTTTACCGCTTCCTGCCTCTTTTTTATCTGGTTTATGTCCTTTAGAGGGTGGAGCAGGAAGAATTTGAGCCTCCTTTTTCCCATCCCTGTAAGTGTCCTGTCAATCACCTTTATCAGTGGAACGTTCCCTTCGTTTGCCTGCACTATCTCAAGGTGTTTCTGTGCGGAGTAGTCAAGCCTGATGTACACGTCGTCCCTGTAAGGTCTTACAGGGTTTATGAAGGGTAAAAAGCCTTTCTGTGTCGTTTTTGCGTATTTTAAGATGGCGGCGGCTGACAGGAGTGCTTCCTTTTCGTTTTCGCTAAAGCCGAAAGACGAGTGGTAAGTTGTTCTGAAAAACTCAAGCAGTTCCTTCAGGCTGTCCTCACTGAAGTAGCTTTCCGGCAGTTGTGATGGGAATATGTTCCTGAACTGCTGTGTTATGAATTCTATCTCTTTCCCTTCAGGGTAGAGTATCTCCTTAGGCTGGAACTTTCCTATAAAGGATATGAGGCTTTCCCTGTCCATAACCGAGGCTGTAAACTCTCCCGTTGAAAGGTCAAGGTAAGCCACGCCTATTTTGTTGCCTGACGGGTAAACGGACAGGAGTGCTGACTTTAGCTTTTCGTTGTCAAAGTAAGTGCCGGGAGTTATCACTCTAATAACGTCCCTTTTTACTATTCCCCTTGACTGGGAAGGTTCTTCAAGCTGTTCGCATATGGCTACCTTGTGTCCCTTTGCCACAAGCCTGCTTATATAACTGTCCGCCGCGTGGTAAGGAATTCCACACATGGGAATGTAGCTGTTTTTCCCTACCTTTTTCTTTGTAAGTGCTATGTTAAGGTCCTTTGCCCCCTTGTATGCGTCCTCGTAAAACATCTCGTAAAAGTCCCCAAGCCGATACAGGACAAGTGCGTCCGGATACTCGTTTTTTATCCGGTGGTACTGTGCAAGCATAGGTGTTGTTTTCTCTTTAGACATTACCGTCCCCTACAGATGGTATGGATACAATATATTACCATTTTAGTTTTAGAGCTAAAGAAGGGTCTGTCCTTACAGAGTTTACATACACGCCAAAGTGGAGGTGCGGACCTGTTGACCTTCCGGTTGAGCCTACCTTACCTATAACCTGTCCCCTTTTTACCATCTGCCCTTCCTTAACGTCTATCTTGGACAGGTGTGCGTAAAGGGTGAAAAGACCTGCCCCGTGGCTGATTATTACGGTTTTCCCGGTGTAAAACAACTCCTTTGCCAGAACGACCTTTCCCGTAAGGGAGGCGTAAACAGGCGTTCCTCTGGGAGCGGAGTAGTCAACTCCCCAGTGGATAGACCGTTTTTTCCCGTTTATTATCCTTTTTGCCCCGAAAGGCGTTGACATTCTGGGATTTTTTAAAGGCGGGATAAAACTGTTTTCTGTAAAAAGTGCCTCCTCCCTGATGGAAAAAGCCTTCCTTATTAGCTGTCTTTCCCTTTTTATCCTTTCTAACACCTTTTTTGTTAGCTTTCTGCTTTTTACGGTTATGCGGGATATACGGTATTTTTTCTGTTTTACCTTTATGAACTTTTTGTAAATAGTTTTCCCGTCCCTGATTACCTGCAGTTCCACAAACTTACCGCTGTCGTATGGAATGGCGAAAAACACCTTTTTCCCCAGTGCGGGAAAGGTAAGTTTTTTGTCCCTGTAAAGGACTACAACCTTCAGGTTTTGCGGGTTGTCAACCTGTATAACGTTCAGTCCGGCAGGGTAGAAATTTTCCGTCAGGAGCTTTACCTCCTCCCCCCAAGCGAAACTTACAGTCAAAAGCAGGAAAAGGAAAAACCTTACCATAACCTTTAGTATAATACTTTTTTATGGACGGTAAAACATTTATTAAAGTGCTGGACATTCTGAAGAAAGAGTTTCCCAAGTGGAACGCCCCGGTGGTTTCCCTTATGGCAAAAAGGGACAAAAGGACGCCGTACCAGATACTAATAAGCACGCTTATAAGCCTGCGGACTAAAGACCAGATAACGGGACAGGTGTCAGAAAGGCTGTTTCAGGTGGCTGACAATCCTTACGACATGCTGAAGATACCACAGGAGGAGCTTGCCAATATTTTAAAGCCGGCAGGTTTTTACAGGCAGAAGGCAAAAACCATAAAGGAAGTGTCCCGTATAATAGTGGAAAAATACGGCGGTAAAGTGCCGGACAGTCTTGACGAACTGCTGAAGCTTCCCGGCATAGGCAGAAAAACGGCAAATCTGGTGCTTGCCCTTTCTTTTAAAAAGCCGGCAATATGCGTTGACGTCCACGTCCACCGTATATCAAACCGCCTCGGCGTGGTGAAAACCAAAAAACCGGAAGAGACGGAAATGGCTTTGATGGAAAAACTGCCCCAGTCCCGCTGGAGTGAGGTTAACGACCTGCTTGTGGCGTTTGGTCAGACCATCTGTAAGCCCGTTTCCCCTCTATGTTCCCGCTGTCCCGTAAGCCACCTGTGTGAAAGGGTGGCTGTGGAAAAACACCGTTAAACCTTCTGCTTCATCTGGCTGAACTTTTTGAATATCTCAAAACTCCTTTCAGAGCCTTCAAAAGGAGGTATTTCCATATCCTCCAGACGGTTTTCTTCCGTTTTTTCTTCCCTTTTTAGCAGGGTATAAACGGCTACGAATCCAACAACAAAGCCTGCTAAAATTCTTAATAAATCGCCCATTTATATCTCCCTGAATTTGTTAGTTATCGGCATTCTCCTGTCCTTGCCGAAGCCCCTTCTGGTTATCCTTATACCTATCGGTGCCTGCCTTCTTTTGTATTCGTTCCTGTCTATCATTCTGATGACCTTTTCCACGTCCTTACGGTCAAAGCCGAGCCTGATTATGTCTTCAGCCGGCATGTCCTCTTCCACGTACAGGTATATTATTTCGTCCAGTATTGGATAAGGCAGAAGTTCGTCCTCGTCCTTCTGGTCAGGCTTTAACTCTGCTGAAGGCGGTTTTTCTATAATCCTTTCCGGTATTACCGGAGATACGGTGTTTCTGTAAATAGCCAGTTCGTAAACCTTCGTTTTGTAAACGTCCTTAAGGACGGCAAAACCGCCTACCATGTCCCCGTAAAGTGTGGCGTATCCCACACTCATTTCAGACTTGTTTCCTGTGGCAAGGACTATCCAGCCGAACTTGTTAGACAGTGCCATAAGTATGTTTCCCCTTATCCTTGCCTGAAGGTTTTCCTCCGTCGTGTCAGGCTTCCTGTCCTTAAATACCGGCTGTAGCTGTTGTATGTATGTCTGGTATATGTCCCAGATTGGTATGGTGAAGGTTTCTATCTGGAGGTTTTCCGCCAGCTGTAGTGCGTCCTCTATACTCTCCTTTGAGGTGTATATGGACGGCATTAAAACGCCCTTCACGTTTTCACTGCCCAGTGCGTCAACGGCAATAACGGCTGTAAGTGAGCTGTCTATACCACCGCTTAAGCCTATAACAACCTTCTGGAAGTCGTTTTTGTGTATGTAGTCCTTCAGTCCTAAAACGAGTGCGTTGTATATCTCTTCCGTCTCTTTCTGATCAAGTTCTATCCTCTGCGGAATTGTCTGGAGCTTTTCCTTTATTTTGTAGTCCATAAACAGTTCAACCACCTTTTCGTCCCTTTTGTAGCCTGCCCGCAGGTTCCTTAAACGGTCGTCCTTAAGCTGTTTTCTGAATATCTGGTCAAGGTCTATGTCGCAAACCACAAGGTCTTCCTCAAAAGCCTTTCCCTTTGCCGAAAATGAGCCGTCAGGTGCAACAACCATACTGTTGCCGTCAAAAACCAGTTCGTCCTGTCCCCCTACCATGTTGACGTAAGCTATTGATATAAGGTTGTCCCTTGACCTTACCTTAAGCAGGTCTTCCCTTTCCTTTACCTTCCCTATGTGGTAAGGTGAGGCGTTTATGTTTATTACCAGTTCAACACCTTCTATTGCCTGTATGTTTATCGGGTTTTCCGGATACCATATGTCCTCACATATGGACAGTCCGATTTTGTAGCCTTCTATGTTTAGTATTACTATCCTGTTTCCCCTCTGGAAGTACCTTACCTCGTCAAACACGCCGTAGTTTGGAAGGTGGTTTTTGTGGTAGCTTGCCACCACCTCACCGTTGTAAAGGACGGCGGCGGCGTTGTATATGTCCTCAACCTTGTCAACAAAGCCTACGACGGATATTATCCCCTTACTTTCCTGTGCTATTTTTTTCAGGTATTTCAGGTTTTTCCTTATGAAGCTTGGTTTTAAAAGAAGGTCTTCAGGCGGGTATCCTGTGATTGCAAGTTCGGGAAAGGCAACTATGTCAGCCTCAAGCTTTTTTGCCTCTTTTATGCCGTTTATTATCTTTTCTGCGTTTCCCTCTATGTCCCCTACCGTGCTGTTAATCTGAGCTAAAGCCAGTCTTATCGTTTTCATTGAATACCACGCTTTAAAGATTTGTTTTTTAACATTATATATTATATTTTAGGATTATAAACGGACAGTAAGTTTAGAGCTGGAGGTTGTGATGGACTTACACAAGTATGCAGAAATGCTGTGTCAAAAGGCAAAAAAATCCCAGAAGACCTTAAGGACGCTTAAAACGGACGTTAAAAACAAAGCCCTCTTAAGAGCGGCGGAGCTTCTAATTGAGAAAAAGGAGCAGATACAGGAAGAAAACAACAAGGACATTGAAAACGCAAAAAGGAAGGGATACTCACAGGCTTTCATTGACAGGCTTACGCTTAACGAAAACCGTATAGAGGGTATGGCAAAGGTTCTGCACGACGTTGCCTCACTGCCCGATCCTGTAGGTCAGGTAATATCAATGTGGACCAGACCTAACGGTTTAAGGGTCGGCAGAATGAGGACGCCACTTGGAACCATAATGATCATTTACGAGGCAAGACCTAACGTGACCGTTGAGGCGGCGGCTTTGTGTATGAAATCCTCAAACGCCGTAATACTGAAAGGTGGCAGTGAGACGCTTAACACAAACAAGGTTCTTGTTGAGATACTGAAGCAGGCGGCTGAAGAAACAGGCTTTCCGGAAAAGGCTATCCAGTTCGTAAACACGCCGGAAAGGGAGGTTGTGGACTACCTCCTCCAGATGGACCAGTACATAGACGTGGTTATACCAAGAGGTGGTGAAGGTCTGATAAAAACTGTTGTGGAAAAGGCTAAAATGCCGGTTATAAAACACTACAAAGGCGTTTGCAACCTTTACGTTGACAGTGATGCCGATATGGATAAGGCTTTAAACATAGCTTACAACGCAAAAGTCCAGAGACCTTCCGTCTGCAACGCCATAGAAAATCTGGTAGTCCACAAGGACATAGCGGAGGAGTTCCTTCCGGAAATAGCGTACTACTACGGCAAGGCAAGTGTGGAAATGAGGTGTGATGAAAGAGCACTTGAGATACTGAAAGACCATCCAAAGGCGGCAAACACGGAAATAGTCCCTGCCACGGAGGAGGACTTTTACGAGGAGTTCCTTGACCTGATCATTGCGGTGAAGGTGGTTGACAGTTTGGAGGAGGCTATAGATTTCATCCATAAATACGGTTCGGGACACTCAGATGCGATAGTAAGCGAAAACTACACCAAGGGTATGGAGTTCATAAACGAGGTGGACAGTGCCGCCGTTTACATAAACGCATCAACAAGGTTTACGGACGGGAACGAGTTCGGTCTGGGAGCTGAAATGGGTATATCCACAGACAAGATACACGCCAGAGGTCCTATGGGACTGGAGGAGCTTACAATCCCCAAGTTCATCATATTCGGCAACGGTCAGATAAGGGACAACTTCGGCATACCTAAAGACGAAGAGGAAGAGGTTGAAATAGACAGGGAAGCCTGTGATGTAAGGTGGAAAGATGAAGACAATAAATGAGTTTTTAGAGGCTAAAGAAAAAGGCAGAAAGATAACTATGGTCTCCACTTACGACTACTGGTCTGCCCGCATATGTGAGGAAGCCGGTGTGGACTGTATTCTGGTAGGCGACTCGTTAGGTATGGTGGTGCAGGGTCTTGAGACGACCTTACCTGTCCGCCTTGAGGAGATGGTTTACCACGCAAAGGCAGTAAGGAGAGGAGCAAGGGAGACATTCATCGTTGTTGACATGCCTTTCCTGTCCTATCAGGTATCCCCTGAAGAGGCTGTGGAGAATGCGGGAAGGATAATGAAAGAAACAGGTGCAAACGGCGTGAAGGTTGAAGGCGGTGAAGAAATAGTGCCGGTGATAAGAAAGCTGGTTTCCGCCGGCATTCCGGTGATGGGACATCTGGGACTTACTCCCCAGTCCGTCCACGCCCTCGGCGGGTACAGGGTTCAGGGAAGGACGGAGGAGCAGAAAAGGAAAATAATAAAGGACGCAAAAATACTGGAGCAGGAAGGTGTTTTCTGCATCGTCCTTGAGGCTGTCCCTTCCGCACTGGCAAAGGAGATAACCGAGTTTGTTGAAATACCTACCATCGGCATAGGTGCAGGCAAGCATACGGACGGTCAGGTCTTGGTTTTCCACGACCTTTTAGGTCTGCTTGACTGGTCTCCAAAGTTCGTAAAAAGGTACTTTAACGGAAGGGAAGCCTTCATAAACGCCCTGAAAACCTTTAAGGAAGAGGTAGAAAAGGGAGAGTTTCCCGACGAAGAACACACCTATGAATAGGATAGACTTTGAGAAGGCTGTAAAGATAATAAAAAGCGGAGGCGTGGTGGTAGCCCCTACGGACACGGTTTACGGTCTGCTGGCTGACGCAACGGACAAAAACGCCGTGGAAAGGGTTTACAGGCTGAAAAAAAGAACGCCCACAAAACCGGTAATAGTGCTGGTGCCTTCCACAGACTACCTGAAGTTTTTCCGTATCGTTCCTAAGGAGGAGGAGAAAAAACTCCTTGAAAAAAAGGGAATTACGGTTGTTTTAGACCTGCCTGAGGCTGAAAACTTTTACTACCTGCACAGAGGTAAAGGTAGCATCGCTTTCAGAATACCTGACAGGAAGGAGCTAATTGATTTCCTTCGTAAGGTTAACAGACCTGTAATAGCCCCAAGCTCAAATCCGGAGGGTGAAAAGCCGGCTACTGATATTCAGGAAGCGTACAGGTATTTTGGAGAAAGTGTTGACGGTTATGTGGACGGTGGCAAGGTTGAAAACACTACCCCTTCAACCATTGTAAAAATAGACGGAGGGATTAAAATAATCAGAGAGGGAACTGCCGACCTGAAAAGGATAACCGAATTGCTAAAGGAGGAAAAACGATGAAAAAGTTGATGGCAACACTGCTGTTTTTTAGCTTTGCCGTCTACGGGACGGAAAGCGGTGGAGAAACGGCAAAACTGTTTAAAAAGTACGGTTGCGACGGCTGTCATCACGACTACGGTTTGGTGGCAGGACCTTCTTACTACGCCGTGAAAAAAAGGTATATGGAAAAGTTCGGTGATGAAAAGACGGTGAAAGAATACCTTTACAAAACTATCAAAAACGGCAGTTCGGGAAAGTGGTTTAACTTTATTGACATAAAGATGCCCCCACACGACAAAATACCTGACCAAGACCTGAAGGCAATGGTTGATTACATACTGTCCCTTGAACCGCCTAAAGAGGAAAACAAAGGAGTAAAAAAGGAAGAAAACCGGCATTAAAGCCGGCTTTATCGTCAGACCAGTCTGTTTCTCTGTGCGTTAGTTATTGATGTGGCTATCCTGATATCCCTCGGGAATTCCGTTCCCCTGTTTGTAGTCCTGATTTCAAGCCTGTCCGTTCCGAAGTATTCCCTGATAATGTTAAGTGCCTTGTCCATATCAAACTCGTTGCAGGAAAAAATATCTATGGAAAAGTAGTTCTTTTCCGGAAACGTGTGTACACTGATGTGGCTTTCCGCAATGATAACGAAGCCTGAAATTCCCCAATCTTCAGGTTTGTCCCCACCGTCGTACTTGAAAACATACGGAGGCATAATTTTCGTCATGTTTATCTCTTCCGGAAGCATATCTAAAAATTCGGAAATAGCCTCCACGCTTGCCAGTACCTCGTAATTGGCATCGTAGCCGTCAACCATTAAATGGGGTCCAAATCCTATCAATCCATCAATCCTCCTTAAAAATTTTTTTCTCCAAATATTAAAAGATATACCATAATTCTAATATTGTAAAGGACAGGTCTGTTTTTTATGAGCTATCTCATTAACAAATCCGCCTGACGGCATATCTTTCCCTGCTCGGTTAATAAAAACTAACCATAAAGGAGGTGATGAAGTATGGACAGGCTGAAGGAAAGCAGGGAGATTGACGTCAGGTTCGTTGAACTGCCTTACAGGTGCAGGTGTGGTAAGGAAGGTAAGGAGGTTATCGTCGTTGCCAATAACGTGGGAGTGCTGGATACCAGATGTGAGGAATGCGGTAGAAGGATAGTGGAGACCAGAATAGTTGACGGGAACGTTCCGGTTGCGTAGCCGGAAGTTCCCTTTTATCTTTAAAACTGTACTCCACTTATAAAGAGGTGAAAGTGAATAGGCAGGAAAAGTTAGGTCTGTGGGAAGCAGTTTCTATGGCTGTTGGCACTATGATAGGTGCCGGCATATTCTCCATTTTAGGCGTAGGTGCCCAGATATGTGAAAACAACCTTCCAATCGCCTTCGTCATAGCGGCGGCAATTTCCTTTTGCGTTGCTTACTCTTACGCCAAGTTAGGCTCAGTATTCGTATCAAATGCAGGTCCAATAGAGTTCATATTAAGAGGTATAGGAGACAATCCGATTACCGGTACTTTAAGTATTCTGATGTGGTTTAGCTACGTCGTTTCCATATCCCTTTTTGCAAAAGCCTTTGCCGGTTATTTCCTTGCCCTGTTTAACCTTCCGTTAAAGCCACTTTACATGGCTTTTGTTGAGGTTTTTGTGGTTGCTTTCTTTACCGCACTTAACTTTTTCGGCTCAAAGGCAGTAGGCAGAGCTGAGTTCTGGATTGTTCTGATAAAGCTGTCCGTTTTACTTTCCTTCGTGGTTTTCGGCATATGGAGTATAAATCCCCAATACCTGAAGCCTCTGGTTGATTATCAACACATTATAGACACCTTTTACGCCGCATCTGTTTTGTTTTTGACTTATATGGGATTTGGTCTGATAACCAATGCCTCCGAAAACATAGAAAATCCGAAGGAGACAGTGCCGAAGGCAATATACATAAGCATTATCATCGTTGC
>JAADDT010000118.1 GCA_013153765.1 Aquificota bacterium | reverse complement strand
AGCCCTGCCTGTTTTGCTATGATTTCTCCCACCTTCAGACTGCCTGTAAAGGAGACCACTCTAACGTCCGGGTGTGTCGTCATAGCTTGTCCCACGTCAGCAAATCCGGGTATTACGGATACAGCTTCTTCGGGAACGCCAGCTTCCAGAAATAGCTCACACAGCATTATCGGTGAAAGGGGCGTCCTTTCGCTGGGCTTAAGGACAAACGGACAGCCGGCGGCTATGGAAGGAGCTATTTTGTGGGCTGTAAGGTTAAGGGGAAAGTTGAAAGGTGTTATCGCCGCCACTATACCTGCCGGCTCCCTGAAGTAAAATCCCTTCTTCCCTATCCCGTTTGGTGATGCGTCTATCTGTATGTATTCTCCGCCAATCCTCTTACTTTCCTCTGCGGAGAAGGTGATGGTGTTTATACACCTTTCCACTTCCGTTCTGGCTTCCCTTATGGTTTTTCCCACTTCATAGACAATGGTTTTTGCAAACTCCTCTTTCCTTTCTTCAAGGAGGGAGGCTACCTTCATAAGGATTTTGTATTTTTCGTAAGAGGTAAGTTTTTTCAGTTTTTCAAGACCGGTTTTTGCCTTTTCAACAGCCTTCTGGACGTCTTCAGGTGTGCCTTTGGGAACCTTGCCTATAACCTGCTGGGTGTAAGGGTAGATCACCTCTATTTTTTCCGGTCTGTCTATCCTTTCTCCGCCTATTATCATCGGCAGGCTGATCATACATCCCTACCTCCCTGCTTTATATTAATTGTAATACAAAAATTGGTATATTTATACTGAAAAATGTTTCGGCAGGTGAAAAGGTGATAGATTACATTGAGGGTAATGTTGTTGAAGCAAAAGAAGGCTACGTGGTTGTTGATAAAGGGGGGATAGGCTTCAGGATAATAACGCCGTCAAAGGTGGAAGGAAGCAGGGTAAAACTGTTCGTAAAACTGTTTATAAAGGACGACGAACCGGTTTTATACGGTTTTAAAACACGGGAAGAAAGGGAGATATTCGTTAAACTGCTCAGTATTTCCGGTATAGGAACGAAAAATGCCGTTTCCATACTGAAAGGTATTTCGCCTGAGGAGTTTTTACGTCTGATAGAGGAGGGGGATTATACGGGCTTTACGGCTGTGCCGGGTATAGGTAAAAAGACGGCACAGAGGATAGTGCTTGAGCTGAAGGGCAAGCTGGAAACGGAACGGGACGGTCTGGCTGAAGAACTGTCATCTGCTTTAACTAATTTAGGGTTTGACAAAAGTGAGATAGCCGGCGTCGTCAGGGAGGTGGCAGGCAGAACGGACAGTGTGGAGGAAGCCTTAAAGTTAGCACTTCAAAAACTTTCGGAAAAAGGATAGAATTTAATAGCTTTATATAACAGATATACGAAGGTGAAGGGCATTGTGGATTTTAGGTGATCACGACGAACCTGTTAGGAAGGCAAGGAAATCTATTTTACAGCTTGTAGGGAACACACCGCTTATAAAACTGGAAAAATCCCTACCTGAAGACCTGAAGGACAAGCCCGTTGAGATTTACGCAAAACTTGAGGGATATAATCCGGGGGGCTCTGTAAAGGACAGACCTGCCACCAGAATGATAGTGGAGGCTATCCAGTCAGGAAAGCTGACAAAGGACAAAATAATACTGGATGCAACGTCTGGAAATACAGGTATTGCACTGGCAATGGTAGGGACGGCTCTGGGATACAGGGTAGAACTGGCAATGCCTTCAAACGTCAGTGAGGAAAGGAAAAAGATAATACAGGCTTACGGGGCTAAAATACACTACACTGATCCTCTCCAGAGTACGGACGGTGCCATACTTTATGTGCGGGAATTGATAGAAAAGTATCCTGACAGGTATTACTACATAGACCAGTACAACAACGATGCCAACTGGCGTTCACACTTTTATTCCACCGCTATTGAGATATGGAAGCAGACGGAAGGAAAAATAACGCACTTCATTGCAGGGATTGGGACAGGTGGAACGATAATGGGAACGGGAAGGAGGCTGAAAATATTCAATCCGGACATACAGATAATAGGTGTCCAGCCGGACAGTCCTTTCCACGGAATTGAGGGACTGAAGTATATAGAAACGTCAATAAAACCGGGAATATTTGACGAAAACAGGCTTGACAGGACTATGTTTATAGGAACGGATATTTCTTACCAGAGGGCAAGGGAACTTGCCAGAAAAGAAGGGGTTTTTGTAGGACAGTCTTCCGGGGCGGCTTTTGAGGCTTCCATAAGGCTTGCAAGGGAGATAAATGAAGGGGTTATAGTTTTTGTCTGTCCGGACGGCGGGGAAAAATACCTGACAACTCCACTATGGGAGTAGGTTAAGCAGGATGGATAATAAACCTGATGTATTTCCCTTTTATTAGATTTTTCCCTTTTTCATCAAGCTCTACAGCTTTTTTAG
Source organism: Aquificota bacterium (assembly GCA_013153765.1). Taxonomy (GTDB): domain Bacteria; phylum Aquificota; class Aquificia; order Aquificales; family Hydrogenothermaceae; genus Persephonella_A. The sequence continues at coordinate 9,836 of JAADDT010000118.1, read as the reverse complement.
CCCGGTTTTTTTCACCTTTAATGTTAGAATATATCAAAACAATATATCCGTTTTTGATCTCCTCATCCTTTATAAGCTTAAAGCTACCTTTAATACCTTCTTTTTCAAGGAAACTTCTTATTTTCTCTGCCAGATGTTTTCCTTCTTTTTTGTCCAGATTTAAAACGGTCATTATCCCAAAACCTCTTTCAAAAGGATTTCTGCCTTTTTAATATAGGTGTCCACTTCCCTTTCCACATCACCAACGTATTGTAATCTTAAATTATAATCCACATCGTTTCTTGCAAGTCTAAGGTCTTCAAATATTTTTCCGTAAATCTCACCATAACAGGTCGCAATATAGGCACCAACAGCTGTATGTTTGTTTATCGGGACTTTCAATCCCTTTTGTTTGTAATATTCTTTAGCTGTTTTTTTCAATTGGGTATAGGATATTTTCAGTTCTTCCGTTATATGGTAGTAAAGTTCCAAGAAAACGGCTCCGTAAACTCTGGATATAACTGTTCTCCCTAAATATTCCCTCAACGGTTTATCTTCCGTCCGGTTCATCTGCTTTCTTATTAACCGTGCCACTTCCAAGTATTTCGTTTTTAGGTTTGCCATTTTTGCAATATTAATCGGACGGTATCTCCACGGTAAATTTTGAGCCTTTGCCCACTTTACTGTCAACCTCAACCTTGCCTTTGTGGGCTTCCGCTATGTGTTTGACGATTGAAAGACCAAGTCCAGTACCGCCAACACTTCTGCTCCTTGATTTGTCCACACGGTAAAACCTTTCAAATATCAGGGGAAGGGCTTCTTTCGGTATGCCTATGCCCGTGTCTTCAACCGATATTTCCACCTTACCGTCCTTTTTGCTGGCGTTTATTTTTACCGTACCGTTTTGACGGTTGTATTTAATCGCATTCTCAATAAGGTTTTTCAAAAGTATTAAAAATTTTTTTTCATCTACATAAACGGTAAATCCGGGACTTACTTCGTTTATCAGCTTTACGCCCTTTTCACTGGCTATGTGGTGCAGGTCTTCAAATACCTGATTTATCAGACCTTTCAGCCTTACTTTCTTTTTCTGGATTTTTTCCTCTTTCGCTTCAAGTTTTGCCAGTATCAGCAGGTCGTCAATAAGACTGTCCATCTGTTTTATTCTGTTTTTAGCTTTCTGGAGGAAGGTTTTTATAACGGCAGGGTCTTCCTCCTGCTCAACAGTTTCAACCACACCTTTAAGGACGGTAATCGGTGTTTTAAGCTCGTGGGACACGTTAGACACGAAGTCCTTCTTTGCCTGTTTGTAAAGCTCAAAAGGTGTGATGTCCTGAAAGTGTATTACTCTGTTGCCGTTTATGTTCAGGACTGTAGCAAGGAATATGTCTCCGTCTATTGCTATTTCCTCTTTAAGCTCTTTTTTTATGTCCGCACTGATAAGGGAATAGAGGTAATTGTCCTTAACCACCTCCGAAAAAAGTTTGCCTTCAGGGTTTTCCACATTCAGCAGTTTTTTTGCATAATCGTTCATATACCGTATGTTTTTGTTTTTGTCTATTACGATAAGACCTTCTTTCAGGTAGTCAAGGAACCTGATAAGGGTGTTTTTCAGGCTTTCTTCCATCAATCACCTAAGTTCTGGTGTCTAAGCATTTTTCCTTCTTTCATGTATATTACTTCTTCAGCAAGGTTTGTGGCTATGTCAGCTACTCTTTCAAGGTTTGATGATACGGTTATAAGTCTTATGCCTACTTTTATGTTTTTTGGGTCTTCAACCATATACGTGTAAAGCTCCCTGATTATCTGTTCGTGGAGGGCATCTACTCTGTCGTCCCTTGAGATAACGTCCCTTGCAAGCTCTGTGTCCATAGTTTCAAGGGCTTTTACCGCATCTTTTACCATACCTATGACTATTTCCGTCATAAGGGGCAGGTCAACGTATTCTTTCAGTTTGGGCTTGTCCAGAATTCTTTCAGCCTGCTCTTTTATGTTTTCCGCATGGTCTCCTATCCTTTCCAGGTCCCTGTTTACGAATAAGTCCATCACCAGTATCCGCAGGTCTTTTGCCTCAGGCTGAAATCTGGCTATTGTGGTTATTATCAGGCTTTCGTTTTCAACCTCCATCTGGTCCACTTTAGGTTCAAGCTCCTCAACCACTTTCAGGTATTCCGGATTGTGTTCTATTATCGCCTTTACGGCGTTTTCTATCATCAGGTCAGCAAGCTCAGCCATTTTTATAAGCCTGTCCCTGATTTCCTCAAGTCTCGGTTTGAGAAGCATAAGCACCTCCTTTATCCAAACCGACCTGTGATGTAGTCTTCGGTCAGTTTTTTCTGTGGTGATGTAAATATAATATCAGTTTTGTTGAATTCAATAAGCTCTCCCAGATACATAAAGGCTGTGTAGTCAGAAACTCTCGCCGCCTGTTGCATGTTGTGTGTAACGATTATTATGGTCACGCTTTCCTTCAGGCTTACCACAAGCTCCTCTATTTTGCTTGTAGATATAGGGTCAAGGGCGGAAGTTGGCTCGTCAAACAGCAGGACTTCAGGCTCTACTGCTAAAGCCCTTGCTATTACCAGCCTTTGCTGTTGACCGCCGGACAGTCCTGAAGCACTGTCTTTCAGCCTGTCCTTCACCTCGTCCCACAACGCCGCCTGCTTCAGGGCTTTTTCCACTCTACCTTCAAGCTCAGACCTGTTTTTTATCCCCCTCAGCTTCAGACCGTAAGCCACGTTGTCAAATATGGACATAGGGAATGGGGTGGGCTTCTGGAAGACCATTCCCACTCTGGAACGGAGGTCTATAAGGTCTATGTCGTCAGACAGTATGTTTTTACCGTCCATCAGTATTTGACCTTCGTACCTGTTTCCGGGATAAAGGTCGTGCATACGGTTGAAGGAACGGAGTAAGGTCGTCTTTCCGCAACCGGAAGGTCCTATCAGGGCAGTTATTCTGTTTTCGTAAACAGGCATATTTATGTTTTTCAGGGCTGGCTTGTCAGATTTTGCGTAGTAGAAGGAAAAGTCCTTAACGTCTATCTTAACCTTTTCATCGGTTTTTCCGTTAACCATTAATTTTTATACCTCCACTGGATAATAGACCTTGTTATAAGGGTGATGATAAGTATTCCTACGGTTATTATGAAAGCCGCCGCCCAGGCCTTTTCGTGCCAGTCTTCGTAAGGTCCCATAGCGTAGTTAAATATAGTAACGGTAAGTGAAGCCATTGGCTCGCTCATGTCAAGGGTAAAGTAAGAGTTGTTGAAGGAAGTGAAAAGTAGCGGTGCAGTTTCTCCCGATACTCTGGCTATGGCAAGTATGATGCCTGTAAGTATGCCCGTTGCCGCCGCCCTATACACAACGTCCTTTATGACGTGGAAGTAAGACGCTCCAAGTGCAAAAGCCGCCTCCCTTAAAGTCCACGGAACAAGCTTTAGCATATCTTCCGTAGTCCTTAAAACCACAGGTATCATTATGAAAGCCAGTGCTGTAGCTCCAGCCCAACCGCTAAAGTGTCCAAAGGGTTTTACCAGTATGGCGTATATGAAAGTGCCTACCACTATGGAAGGTACGCTTACCATAATGTCAGAAAGTACGCTTACGAGACGGGCAAACTTGGTTCCTCTGGCGTACTCGGCTATGAACGTGCCTCCAAGGACGCCTATAGGAACGCCTATTATGGTAGCCACAGAGGTGATAAGGAAATGACCTACAAAGGCGTTCCTCAAACCTCCTCCCGGTACGCCGGGAGGTGCAGGGTCTTCAAGGAAAAGGTCAAGGTTCAGTGCCGTAATGCCGTGTCTTAAAACGTCAAATATTATGAAAACCAGCCAGAACAGTCCCGATAGGGCGGCAAGGGTTGAAAGCATCAGTGCTATCTGTCCCTGTATCTTCCTTCTACGCTTCAAGTCCATCTTGCTTACCTTTGGTAGTGTTTTTCAGCCCGTAGCAGGAAAAACTTGGCAACGGCAAGTACGGTAAAGCTCAAAACAAACAGTATAAGTGCAAGGTAGAACAGTGAGGACAGGTATATGTCCGTATCCGCTTCCGTAAACTCGTTTGCCAGCGTTACGGTAATGGTAGCCGCCGCATCAAGGAGGGAAATGGTTATCTGGTGCTTATTTCCCAGAACAAAGGCAACAGCCATCGTTTCTCCCAATGCCCTTCCCAGTGCCAGAACGATACCGCCGTAAACTCCCAGTTTTGAGTACGGTATTACCACGTCCCTTATAACTTCCCACTTGGTAGCTCCAAGGGCGTACGCCGATTCCTTAACCAGATCCGGCGTAAGGTTAAAGGCGTCCCTTGATATGCTGGCTATGAACGGGGTTATCATTATGCTCAATATGATGCTTGCGGTAAGCAGGTCAACGCCCATCGGCGTCCCTTCAAACAGCTTTCCGATAAGCGGTATGTCTCCAAAGACCTTCTGGAGTGCAGGCTCTATGTAGTCAGCCATTATAGGTGCAAGGGTGAAAAGTCCCCACATTCCGTAAATAATACTTGGTATTGCGGCAAGCATTTCTATGGCAATGCCGATAGGTGTCCTGAGGAGGTGCGGTGATATTTCCGTCAGAAAGATTGCTATTCCTATGGAAACCGGTATGGCTATTGAAAGGGCAAGGACGGTGGTTATCAGCGTCCCGTAAAGGCTTGCCGCCGCCCCGAAAACCTCCTTAACAGGGTCCCAATCAACGGTAAAAATAAAGTTAAGCAGTCCAAAACGGTGTATGGCAAGGGAAGATTCGTTGTAAAGTACCAGTATGGTAGAAAGGATTAAAATTAAAACCGTAAACGCCGCCGAAAAAGAAACCAGTGCAAAAATCAAGTCAACTGCCGGTAAGTTTAAAAACCTTCTCATATTCGGTAGTAATACTCCACTGCTTATTAATTAAAAATTATACACCTTATTCGGGGTAAATATCGTGTTTCTTCCAGTAGTTATAAACCTTCTCTTTCAGCTCTTTCGGAAGTGGAACGTAATCCAGCTTAACAGCCACCTCATCACCTTTTTCAAAAGCCCATTTGAAAAACCTGTTGACCTTCTTGTTCACTTCCTTCCTTTCCCTTGCTTCCAGAATGAAGGAAGCTCCTGCTATAGGCCACGCATTTTCGCCCGGGGCGTTAACCATCCACAGGTAAAAATGCTTTTCCGGGTCAAACTCTGCGGTGGCTCCCGCCGCTTTGAATGTTTCTATACTCGGTGCCACAAACTTACCAGCCTGATTTTTCAGCAGGGTGTACTTAAGCCTGTTCTGTTTCGCATAGGCAAACTCCACGTATCCTATGGAGTACTTAAGCCTTTTCACGTAGTTTGCCACACCTTCATTTCCCTTACCGCCTATACCTACAGGCCACTTTACAGCCTTACCTGCCCCTACCTTTTCCTTCCATTCGGGACAGACCTGAACGAGGTAGTTCGTGAATATTGCGGTTGTACCGGACGCATCTGCCCTGTGGACAACTCTTATTTCCTTGTGTGGAAGATCAAGCTCCGGATTCAGGGCTTTAACCTTTTCGTTGTCCCAGTATTTTATTTCCCCAAGGTATATGTGGCATATAGTTTCCCCGTCCAGCTTCAGCTGTCCTGCCTTTACGCCGGGTATGTTGACCACCGGCACAACACCGCCTATTATTGCCGGAAACTGGTACAGCTTGTATTCGTCCAGCTTTTGCGGTTCAAGTGGAGCATCTGAAGCTCCAAAATCCACCGTCCTGTTCTTTATCTGCCTTATACCGCCGCCAGAACCGATGGACTGGTAGTTGACCTTTATGCCTGTCTCCTTGTAGTACATATAAGCCCAAGCGGCATACACAGGATAGGGGAAGGTAGCCCCCGCCCCGTTTATGGTTTCGTCAGCAATACCTGCGGTAAAAAAGCCGACCGCAAGAAAACTTACAGTAAGTTTTTTCATAGCAAAATCCTCCCGTTTAATAACGGACTTCAGCCGTAATCATATACTTGGTGTAATCCTTACCATCTTCCTTATCGTAATTGACAGTATAACCGTTAACAGCAACCATCAGGTATTTTGACATACGGTAAGCCACGCCGTAGATAAAACCTTCCCTGTCGTAAGCGTCGTTGTCCGAGTTCCAGTTGTCGTACCTTCCAAACAGTGCGATTTTATGCTCAAGGAAAGGTCTGAACTCAAAGTTTATTGAGTATCCGTCCCCTGAATTTTCCGAGTCTGTGTACCAGTCAGACTGTAAGTACTGTCCGGCTATCAGGAAAAGGGGGTTGTTGTAAGAACCGTGCAGGTGGATTGCGGAAAAGTCGTCGTCAGAGCCCCTGTGGTTGTAGCTGTTAAATCCGTGTAGAGACAGGTTCAGGAAAGTATCCTTCAGCGGGTTAGGGTTTTTCCTGCCGTTGCCGAGGACGTGCCATGTAATCCTTCCGGCTATCATAGGCTTGTTGCCCTTATCACCTTTGTCCTTCCTGTCAAGGTGGTCGTATCCTTCTCCGTTGTACACTCCGTACTCGGCAGATACGTAATCAAATCTGGTCCTAAAGTCTATACCTGCATCTGCGGAAGGCAGAACGTTAGCCCCGTCCTTCGCTTCGTAGAAGGATTTTGATATTGCCCTTAAAAACCAGCCGGAATGCTCCTCGTAATCAAGCCACGGCGTATGGACTATACCTATCTCAACCTGCGTGTTTGGAACGTATCCGGATATATCTTTATTGAAGTAAAGGTGCTTAACCTTAAGGTCTAACTCTTTGCCCTGTGCAGGGTCTTCCTTGTTGTACTGCCAGGTAATATCAAAGGTAAACCTGAAGTAATCGGTGCTGTTGAAGTAATACTTGGTTATGAAGTATCCCCTTCTGACCTCAAAAGTCCCTTCATCCGTGCCGTTGTTCACATCGGTGTATGTATAACCGATGTAAGCCTTTCCCCCGAACTGGAGTTTTTTGGACTTTGAAAGGACAGGTGTTTCCTCTTTCTGGAGCTGTAAAGCTTCCTCTTCCGTTAAAACGCCCTTTTCGTACAGTTTCTTCAGCAGAGGGTCTGTAATTTCCCCTCCAAAGGAAAGCCCTGCAAAACCAACCAGTGCCAATGCGGTAAGTCTTTTTTTCATCTCTTCCTCCTTTTTCTTCTTTTTAAGATAAGGATAATTTTTAATTTTAAAGGCTGTATTAATTTTTTGTTAAAATTTCTTAACAATTGCAAACTCCCCCATAAACCGTATATTTTAATGGTTAAAAACTTAAGGCAGGCGGTAAAGATGGAGTTTAAGTTCAACACGATTGAAGAGGCAATAGAGGACATAAAGAACGGCAAGATGGTAATAGTGGTTGACGACCCTGACAGGGAGAACGAGGGGGACCTTGTGATGGCGGCGGAAAAGATAACGCCGGAGGCGGTTAACTTTATGGTCAAGGAAGGACGGGGTCTGGTATGCCTGTCTCTTCCAAAGGAAAGGCTTGAGGAACTGGAAATCCCTCTTATGACCGCAAACAATACCGACCCTAAAGGGACTGCCTTCTGCCTTTCAATAGACGCCCATCCAAAGTTCGGCACAACCACAGGTATTTCCGCATACGACAGGGCTATCACCATAAAACTTGCGGTAAGTCCGGACGCAAAACCTTCCGATTTTGTAAGACCGGGACACGTGTTTCCGCTTATGGCAAGACCGGGGGGCGTCCTTGAAAGAACCGGACACACAGAGGCATCCGTTGACCTTGCAAGGCTTGCAGGACTGTATCCGGCAGGGGTAATATGTGAAATAATGAAGGAAGACGGAACGATGGCAAGACTGCCGGACTTGGTAGAGTTTGCAAAAAAACACGACCTTAAGATAATAACCATTGCTGACCTCGTCCAGTACAGGCTGAAAAGTGAAAAACTGGTGGAAAGGGAAGCGAAAGCATACCTGCCTACAAAATACGGCACCTTCAAGGTTTACGGCTACAGGAACAAGCTTGACGGCTCGGAACACGTGGCTCTCGTTATGGGGGATATAAAACCGGACGAACCTGTACTGGTAAGGGTACATTCAGAATGCCTTACGGGAGACATTTTCGGCTCCTTAAGGTGCGACTGCCAGTCCCAGCTACATTCAGCCCTGAAAACGATAGCCTCTGAAGGTAAAGGTGTGCTGGTGTACATGAGGGGACACGAAGGCAGGGGTATAGGCATAATAAACAAGATAAAGGCTTACAGTCTTCAGGATCAGGGATACGACACGGTGGAGGCTAACCACAAGTTAGGCTTTCAGGCAGACCTGAGGGATTTCGGCACGGGGGCACAAATACTGCTTGACATAGGCGTCCGTAAAATGAGGCTTATGACTAACAATCCCCGTAAAATCGTGGCACTTGAGGGCTTTGGTCTGGAAGTGGTGGAAAGGGTGCCGATTGTTATAGAAACAAATCCGTACAACAAAAACTACCTGAAAACGAAAAAATCAAGGCTGGGACACCTGATAGAAGAGCTGGAAAAGGACAGCTGTCAGGTGGATTATGGAAAGGAAGATAAGGATAAGGGAGTTTAGGCAGGAAGACCTTAACCGGGTGATAGAAATCGGAAAAGGTTTTCCACCGACAAGTATAGAAGGGGGAAACAGGTTTACCGTAAAAAAGGTAGCCCTTTGGGTAGATCAGGTGGTAGGGTTCCTTTCCGGCGACATAGTTTTTTCGGAAGCCAGTATAAACCTGCTGGCTGTTTGTCCCTCTTTCAGGAGAAAAGGCATAGCAGGTGCGTTAATAGACAGTTTTGTTTCCCTCTCCCGTGAAAAGGGGGCTGAAAGGGTGGTGCTTGAGGTATCATCAAAGAACATTCCGGCGGTCAACCTTTACCGTAAAAAAGGTTTTAAAGAGGCATACCTGCGGAAAAAGTATTACAGAGACGGCAGTGATGCCATAGTTATGGTACTTCCTGTATAAAATTTTAATATAATGTTTTTATAGACCTTTCAGGGAGAAGTTGTGGAAATAAAAGGTAAAAAGGCTGAAGTCCTTATTCCGGAAAGGGAAATAAGGGAAAAGGTAAAACAGCTGGCTTCCCGTATTACGGAGGATTACGCAGGTAAAGACCTGCTGGTTGTGGGAATACTGAAGGGCTCTTTCATATTTTTAGCTGACCTTGTAAGGGAGATGGGAAGGGACGTGCAGGTTGATTTTATGCAGGTGGCGTCCTACCACTCCGGAACTGAAAGCTCAGGTAAGGTGGAATTTTTAAAGGACATAGGAACGGACATAAAGGGCAGGAACGTACTGCTTGTTGACGACATTATAGACACGGGAAGGACGCTCAAGGCTGTTGTTGAAGTCCTTTACGGAAGAAAGCCTTCCTCCGTTAAAACCTGCGTACTGCTGGACAAAAAAGAGAGGAGGGAGGTTGATTACGATGCGGATTACGTAGGTTTTGTGATACCGGACAGGTTCGTGGTAGGCTACGGTCTGGACTGGGGGGAAGAAGGAAGGACTTACAGGGATATCTATGCAGTTTTAACCTGAAATAAATAAATGGAGAAGGGAAATGGGATTTAGACCGGTTGACGTTTCGGGAAAGTTTGAGACAATCAGGACAGCAAAGGCTGAAGGGAAGATATACCTGTCCCCTTCATCTGTGGAGATGATAAGGGAAAACAGGGTGCCGAAAGGGGACGTGCTACTTGCATCACAGATGGCAGGACTGCTGGGAACAAAAAGGACTGCCGACATACTCCCTTTCTGCCACAACATAATGATAGACCACGTTGTTGTGGATACGAGGCTTGATGAGGACGGGGTTTACGTCAGTGCGGAGGTCAAGTGCGTCGGCAGAACAGGTGTGGAAATGGAAGCCCTTACGGCTGTTTCGGCGGCACTGCTAAACGTTTACGACATGCTGAAGGCTTTTGACA
>JAADDT010000024.1 GCA_013153765.1 Aquificota bacterium | reverse complement strand
CAGCCCAGACGCCTGCACCTGTGGCTGAAAGTTTTTCCGGCAGTTTTTCAAAAGCCCAAGAAAGGAGTATTACTATCAGCAGTCCGGGAGCCACGTACTTCATTATGTAGTAAAAAACGGAAGGTATCTGAATGTCGTTGTCCCTTGTAAGTTCCTCCCAGGCCTTTTTAGAGTCGTAAATCCAGAAGAAAACCACAGCCTCAAGGAGGGCGAACAGCACCAGTCCCAGCGTTCCTACCCAGAAGTCTATCTCGTCCAACGCACCTTTTATAAAAATCGGTATATGGGCTGAAAGGAAGAGAAAACCGCCGATAAGGGCTACCGCCTTCTGCCTGCTGTATCCCATCTCGTCTTCCAGAAAGGCGATTGCCGGCTGTGTAAGGGCTATTGAGGAGGTAATACCTGCAAAGAAAAGCAAAAGGAACCATAAAAAGCTGAAAAACTGTCCGTAAGGTATGTTTGCAAATATTGCAGGCAGAGCCATAAACCCAAGGTTGAAAGCACCTTCACTGGCTATTATTTTGGTGGCAGGTATGCCGAAGAATATGACGGAAGCGGTGATGGCTATGGAGCCGCCTAATATTATTTCGGCAAACTCGTTGACGGAAGCACCTGCCAGACCGTTAAGGGCTATGTCGTCTTTAGGCTTTAAGTAAGATGCGTAAGTCAGTATGGCACCGAAGCCGACGCTTAAGGTGAAAAACACCTGACCTGCGGCGGCAAGCCAGACTTTAGAGTTTAAAAGGGCTGAAAAGTCCGGATTCCACAAAAATCCCAGACCGTCAAGGAAGTTCCTTCCGTCAGGTGAGGTAAGTGTGAAAACCCTGATCATCAGTATTATTGCCATTATGAAAATAAGGGGCATTGCAAACTTTGCCACCTTCTCTATACCTGCACTTACGCCTCTATACAGTATGTACAGGTTGATCAGCAGTGTTATAACAAACAGCAGGTATGTTTCCACCGCAGGCTTCAGTATGACCCCTCCGCTGTTTAGACCTATCTTTTCAGCCAAGAACTGCTGGAAAGGTTTCAGGTAATCCTCCGTCTCAGCGGCAGATATGGGAGTTGAAGGGAGCTTTCCCAGAAGACCGAAAAGGCTGTAAAGGAGCGTCCAGGACTCTATGTACGTGTAGTAAACGACAACCGCAAGAGGAATAAGGACGCCTAAAAAACCTATGTATTTTGCAATAGGATTTTTCCACAGGTAATCAAAAACAGCCACAGCCGTTCCGTGTCCCTTAGCACCGCCGAACCTTCCAAGTGCCCATTCTATCCACAGTAAAGGTATTCCCAGCAGTATCAGTGATATCATGTAAGGTATCATAAAGGCACCGCCGCCGTTGTCAGCCGCCTGTACCGGAAACCTTAAGAAATTACCGAGACCTATGGCGTTTCCCGCCACGGCAAGTATGAGACCTATCCTGCTACTCCACGTTTCCCTTTTAAACATCTTTCCTCTTCGTTTTGTTTTTGTTGCTTTAGGGATAAATTCATATTATATATAATATTTTATAAACGGGACAGAGGGATTTATGGAAATTTTCGCCACGGGCTTAAACTACAAGACAGCACCGGTAGAGATAAGGGAAAAGCTGGCAATACCTGAAGACAGCTTTCAGGAAATACTTGAAAAGCTGAACCAAATTCCCTCAATCTTTGAAAGCTGTATCCTTTCCACCTGCAACAGAGTTGAAATATACGGCGTTTCGGACAATCCGGAGGAGGCTTTTTCCTCCGTGTTGAGAGTACTTTCCTCCTATTCAGGTCTGAAGGTTGAAGAGCTGAAAAAGTATATGTTTTTATACACCGGCAGGGAAGCGATAAAACACGTGTTCCACGTCTCGTCAAGCCTTGATTCTATGGTTATTGGAGAGCCACAGATAGTATGCCAGTTCAAGGACTCCTTCACCAAGGCAAGGGAGCACAAGACGGTAAAACACATACTAACACGCCTTTTTGACAAGGCGATGAACGTCTCAAAAAAGATAAGGACTTCAACGGGCATAAGCAGAAGGGCAGTATCAATAAGCTATGCGGCAATAGAGCTTGCAAAAAAAATATTCGGCGACCTGTCGGACAAAAACGTCCTCCTGCTGGGGGCAGGGGAGATGGCGGAGCTTGCGGCAAGACATCTGGCTTCCGCCGGCGTTAGGCACATCTTCGTCTCAAACAGGACTTTTGAGAAGGCAGTCCAGCTTGCGGACGAGTTTGGAGGCTCGGCAATACGGTTCAACAAGCTGTTTGAGTTCCTGCCTGAGGCGGACATAATAATCGTCTCAACAGGAGCAAAAGAGCCGATACTGAGGAAAGAACACTTTAAGGAAGTGGAAAAACTGAGGCAGGGCAAACCTGTCTTTATCATAGACATATCGGTGCCGAGAAACGTGGCTGACGACGTTAACGAGCTTGAAAACGTTTTCCTTTACAACATTGACGACCTGAAGATGGTGGTTGACAGGAACCTTCAGGAAAGGAAGATAGCGGCAGAAACGGCAAAAATACTGGTTGACGAGGAAGCCTCCAAGTTTGAAAGGTGGTTAAAACAGCTTGAGGTCAATCCGGCGATAGCCATGGTAAGGAATTTTGCAGACGAAATAAGGGAAAAGCAGTTAGAAAGGCTGTTTAACTCCATGCCTTACCTGAACGAAAAGGAAAGGGAAAACATAGACCTTGCCGTCCGTTCAATCATAAACAAAATACTCCACAGACCTACGATGTACATAAAGGACAGGGCTACAAAGGAAAACAGCGAGTTTTACGTGGAAATATTTGAGGAGATGTTCAGCCCTAAATGGGAATTGAGAAAAAGGGCTTCCGCCGGTAGGTCAAAGAAGGCAAGGGAAGGTGAAAAGTAAGGTACTGTTTTACACGGCTGTTTTTTTCCTTCTTGCGGTGCTTTTCAACCAGATATCCCGTATTTTTGAAGGCGTTGAGCTAAAATCACTTAGATACACGCAGGGGGAGATAGAGAAGTTCGTCCTTGCCGGAATAAACGGGGACAGGTACGTTTTGAGGGGCAAAAGGCTCGTTGACAGGGGGGACGGATACTTTATAGAAAGGTTTGATCTGGAGTATTTAAAAGGTGATGAAAAGCTTTACATCCGCTCAAAGGAAGGGCTTTACAGGAAGGAGGAGGACATTCTGGACTTGAAGGATAATGTTAAAATAATAACAAAAAAGCTTATCCTTGAGACAGAATACCTGCGTATGCTTGTGAAGGAAAAAAGGGCTTTTAACAGCACTTCCGTAAAGCTGTATTCCGGCAAGATGGAAACCGTAGGTGAAAACATATTTATAGATGTGGCTGAGGAAAGCCTGAAGCTTGAAAATGTAAAAACGGTTTATAAGGGAGATTAGTATGTCTGCAGTTTTGGTAGCCTTCCTTCTGTTTTTCAGCCTTTCTTTTGGGGCTGTAAACGGCGGGGCTGACGAAAACAAGCCGATAGTGATAGAGGCTGACACGCTGGAGTACAGCAAAAAGGACGGCTTTATCCTGTATAAGGGAAACGTGGTTGTGAAAAAGGGGGATTTTGTCCTCCGTTCTGACGTTTTGAAAATATACCTTGACGAAAACGGCGACATTAAAAAGATAGTGGCAATAGGAAACGTAAGGTTTACCAAAGGAAACAGGAAAGGCAGAAGCGACAGGGCAGAGTACTACAAGGACAAAAACTACATAGTCCTTATAGGAAACGCAAGGCTTGAGCAGGACAACAACATCATAGAAGGGGACGAAATAATATACTACATAGACACGGAAAAGGCTGAGGTTGTAGGAAAGAAAAGGAGAGTCAGGACAATATTCTTCCCTGAAGAAAAGGAAAAGAAAGGTAATAACAGATGACGTACTTGGAATTTTTCGGTCTGAAGGAAGACCCGTTTAAAATAACGCCGGACTACAAGTACTTTTACCCTTCAAAAACGCACCGTATTGCGGACAACCTTCTCCGCTACGTGGTTAAACACGGGGAAGGTTTTGCGGTTATTGTTGGGGAGCCGGGAACGGGAAAAACGACCGTAATAAGGAAGTTTATAAGCTCCCTTTCAGACGACATCATATACGCACTTATCCTTACGCCGAAGCTTTCTCCCGAAGAGTTCCTGAAAGTCGTTCTGGACGACTTGGGAATACAGGTTAAAGCGGACACGAAGCACGACCTTCTGAAAAAGTTCAGGGAGTTCCTTGAGCAAAAGGTGGCTGAAGGTAAGAAAGTCCTTATAATCGTTGATGAGGCACAGAACCTTCCCATTGAAACGCTTGAGGAGTTAAGGCTACTTTCAAACCTTGAAACACCTGACGAAAAGCTCGTTCAGATAATACTACTGGGACAGCCTGAGCTGGACGAAAAGCTAAAGTCTCCACAGCTTAGGCAGTTGAACCAGAGGATAACAAACAAAATAAAACTCCTTCCTCTTACGGAGGAGGAGACCTTCCGGTACATATACCACAGGCTTGCGGTGGCAGGCAGGGGAAACATAAGGTTCACCGATAAGGCTATAAAAAGGATTTATAAATACTCCAAAGGTATTCCCAGACTGATAAATGTCCTTGCCTCCCGCTCCCTGATGTCCGCATTTATGACAGGCTCGTTCGTTATCAAACCGGAAAACGTTGATGCGGCAAAGGAGACACTTAATCCGGAGATTGGGGACGTTAAGGACGGTTTTTCCAGAAGCAGGCTGATAATTTACGCGTTGATAACCGCTAACTTAATCGGTATTATGTATTTAGTTTACAAGCTTTTTCTTGCCGGAGGATAAATGGAAAAGGAGATACACAGGGTCGGGAGAATAAAGGGAGAGCTGAGAGTTCCTTCTGACAAGTCCATATCACACAGGTCTGTAATAATCCCTTCCCTTGCGGAAGGTGTCAGCACCGTTAAAAACTTCCTGAAGGCAGGGGACACACTTACGACGGTAAGCGTTTACAGGAAGCTGGGCGTAAGGATTGAAGAGGTTGGGGAGGTTATGAAGGTTTACGGGCTGGGAGTGGGCAGACTGAAAGAGCCTGACGACGTGCTTGATATGGGAAACTCCGGCACCACAACCAGACTTACGGTGGGAGTGCTTGCAGGTATAGAAGGTCTGTTTGCAGTCCTTACCGGTGATGAAAGCCTTAGAAAAAGACCTATGAAAAGGGTTGTACAGCCGTTAAGGGAGATGGGCGGTCAGATAGACGGTAGGGCTGGCGGAGAGCTACTGCCACTTTCCGTAAGGGGAAAACCTTTAAAGGGAATAAGGTTTTTCAACAAAAAGGCAAGTGCACAGGTAAAGTCCGCATTACTGCTGGCAGGTCTGGTAAGCGAAGGGGAAACTGTCGTTGAGGAGCCTGTAAAATCAAGGAACCACACGGAAAACCTCCTTGCGTCTATGGGAGCTAACATCACCGTTGAGGAGGGGGATTTGTACACGGTGAAGGTAAGGAGAACCGAAAGGCTGAACCCTGTTGAGATAGACGTGCCGGCAGACCCGTCATCGGCTTCCTTCTTTGCAGGCGGCTCTGCAATAGTCCCTGACTCGGAAATACTGCTGAGGGACGTGCTGGTAAACCCTACGAGGGACGGTTTTTTCCGTAAGCTGAAGGAGATGGGGGCTGAAGTCCGGTATCTTAACCTGAGGGAGGAAGCCGGTGAGCCTGTGGCTGACCTGTTTGTAAAATACAGTCCAGACCTGAAGGGCGTTCAGGTGCTACCGGAAGAGGTGCCTTCTATGGTGGACGAAATTCCTATACTGGCGGTGGTTGCAACACAGGCGGAAGGTGAAACGGTAATAAGGGGAGCTTCAGAGCTTAGAGTTAAGGAAAGCGACAGGATAAGGGCTGTGGTGGAAAACCTGAAAAAGGTCGGGGCTGACGTTGAGGAGCTTGAGGACGGTATGATAATAAGGGGCAAAACCAAAATAAAAGGTGGCGTGGTTGACAGCTACAAGGACCACCGTATAGCGATGGCTTTCAGCATTTTAGGTCTTATCTCTGAAGAGGGCATAAAGATAAAAGATGCGGACTGTGCTTACATATCCTATCCGGAGTTTTACGAACACCTCCAGTCCGTAATAGAAAAGTGATCACTCCTTCCTGTAAAAGTAATAGGTTGTAAATCCAAAATAAACCAGAACGGCAACGGCGTAAACCACAGGATTAATACTGCCTTTTTGCAGTAGCTTTAAAAGGTAAGTGTTCATAACCATGTAAACGATGGATAGGATAACAGCCAGACCTATAACAAACTCCCTGCTTTTCTGCACCTGCAGACCTAAACTAAAACCTAACACGCCTAAAAACAGGAAGGGAACGGCAAAAACCACCCTTTCTGACAGCACGGCTAAAGCTTTGTCCCTGTTTTTCTTTGAGCTCTTAACCATCTCAAGGAGCGTCCGGTTGTCCAAGTCCTCAAACTCGTACTTTTTTATGTACTTTATGTCAAGGATAAACCTGTACTTGTCAAACTTCAGCAGGTTAAAGCCTTCCTGTGAAGGTATCTGTATGTACCCGTTCTGGAGTAAAAGCCTGTTGTTTGAAAAAAGGGATTTTTCGGCTGTAATGGTTATGCCTTTGTCCTTCTGGAATATGAATATCTTTTCCATCTCGTTTTCCTTTTTTCCCTGCACGTAAATGGTAATATCCTCCGAAAGCTTCATAAAGTTTTTTTCAACTATCGCATCAAGCACGTGTTTTTTCACGTTTATCGTAATAAACTGGGCTCTCTCCCTGTTTGCGTACGGAACGAGGAAAAGGCTTGTTAGTAAAGCCACCACCGTAAAAAGCAACGAGACTGTAAAGACCGGTTTTATCAGCTGTCCCTTGCTTATCCCTGCCGAGTAAATTGCGTAAATCTCCCTGTTTTCCCTCAGGCTGTAGCCGATAAGCAGGGAGGATATGAGAACGCCGAAAAATAGCTGGTATTTAAAAAAGGACAGGTTTACGAAAAATAGTATCTGCAGGAACTTTATAAAGCCGGTGTGGTAAAGGATGGAAGGCAGGTGTAAAAGCTGGGAGGACACTATAACGATTGAGAAGAACCCAATCAGCACGAGAAAGTACTTAACAAGATTTACGCTTAAATACCTGTAAAGAATTTTCATAGGAAGATTTTATCACAAACCTTACCTTATGTTTTTAAGGTGTTCCGTGTATGTTTCTGAAAACAGGTGTTTTTTACCGTCTCTGGAGTAAAAATAAAGGTACTTGGTTCTGGTGTAGTTAATCACACCGTTAAGCGTTTCTAAAGAAAAGCTGGCTATAGGCGTGGGAGGTAGTCCCCAGTTAGTATAGGTGTTGTAAGGGGAGGGGAACTGTGTATCTCCCTTTTTCAGCCTCCCTTTCCACTTACCTGCAAGCTTCAGGGCGTATATTACCGTAGGGTCTATCTGCAACCTCATTCCTTTTTTAAGCCGGTTTACTATCACGCCGGCGATTATGGGCTTTTCCTCCTTCAGGAAGGTTTCCTTCTCAACCATTGAGGCTATTATCATCAATTGGTAAGGTGTGAACTGGGAATGGCCGTTTAGAAGCGGTTTGTATTTACGGTTAAAGTTTTTCAGGAAGATAGAGACTATCCTTTCGGCGTCTTTGTTTTTCGGCAGGTAGTATGTGTCTGGTGGCAGGTAGCCTTCAAAGGAAATCCCTTCAAGACCGTGTTTTTTCAGGTTTTCCCTGTTAAAAACGTAGCTGTAAAACTCCCTTCTGGTAAGCAAGCCTGCCTTCTCAAGCCTTTCTCCTATCGTAAAAAGGTCGTCCCCCGGATATATGGTGAACTTTACGGGCTTTTCCCTGCCTGTCTGTAGTATTTTCCACACTTTAGGGACGGTAAGCTCACCTTCAAAGGTATAACTGCCGTACTTTATGGGCTTTCCTTTTATTTTGTAGTAAACCAGAAATACGAACCTGTTAGGGATTATTCCCTTTTCCTTCAGCAGGTCGGCTATCTGGGAGGCGGACATTCCCTTTTTTATCTCAACCTCCGTTCTGCTTACGGGAATTTTCTGGTAGGTCTGGTAAACCACGCTTGCGGTAAAAATAATTCCCAGTGCCGTTAAAACTGCCGTAAGGTACAGGAAGTACCGTATCATCTTATCAGCTCTGGCTGTCAAGGTAAGTTTTCAAAATATAGACCGCTGACAGGCTGTCAAGCTTTTCCTTCCTTTTTGACTTTCTGGTGGTTTCCCTTAAATGCCTTTCTGCCAGCGTTGTTGTAAACCGTTCGTCTACGAACTTTATCTCCCTGTCAGGCATGTACTCTTTCAGCTTTTCCGCAAACTTTCTGGTTATCCTTGCCTGCTCACCTTCCTCTCCTTTCAGCGTCAGGGGAAGTCCTATAACCACAGTTCCAATGTCGTACTGGTCAACTATCCCTTTTATTTTTTCAAAGACCTTCTGGTCGTTTTCAATCACAGGCAGGGGGTTTGCCGAAATTCCAAGGGGGTCGCTGTAAGCAACCCCTATCCTTTTGTTTCCCACGTCAAGGGCAAGCACTCTTTTTTTCATCTCCACTGCCTTTATACGGTAGCTTCCGCTCCCGTTCCTACGACTTCCTCCGGATGGGCTATCCTTCCAAGCACTGCCGAAGCGGCGGCTACCGCAGGTCCGGCAAGGTAAACCTCACTTTTAGGATGTCCCATCCTTCCGGTAAAGTTCCTGTTTGAGGTGGAAACACATACCTCACCTTCAGCCAGTATTCCCATATGACCGCCGAGGCACGGACCACAGGTGGAGGTGCTTATGAGACAGCCTGCGTCCGCAAGGATATCAATAATACCTTCCTTTAAAGCCTGTTTGTAAGTTCTTTCAGAGGCAGGTATCACTATACACCTTACGTCAGGGTGTACCTTCCTGCCTTTAAGTATCTGGGCGGCTATTCTCAAGTCCGTAATCCTGCCGTTTGTACAGGAGCCGATGAAAACCTGATTTATAGGTCTGCCTGCCACTTCCGATACGGGCTTAACGTTGGAAGGCAGGTTTGGTGCGGCAACCACAGGCTCTATCTTTGAAGCGTCAAACTCGTACTCACAGCAGTATTTGGCGTCTTCGTCAGCTTTTATCATCTTTAAAGGTCTGTCCGTTTTGTCCTTCAGCCATTCCAGAACCTTTTCGTCAGCCTCCATTATTGCGTTTTTACCGCCGGCTTCTATAGCCATATTGGTAATGGTCAGCCTTTCCTCAACCGGCAGGTCTTTTATAGCCTCACCGTGGTACTCCATAGCTCTGTAAAGTGCTCCGTCCACACCTATCTCGCCGATAACCGTAAGGACAAAGTCCTTCCCGCCGACCCATTTCTGCCTTTTTCCGTAGAACGTGAACTTCATCGTTTCCGGAACTTTAAGCCACGTTTCACCTGTGGCGAATATGTAAGCAATGTCCGTTGAGCCGACGCCTGTTGAGAAAACGCCTAAAGCACCGTAAGTACAGGTATGGCTGTCCGCTCCCATAATTAGGTCTCCGGGGGCGACAAAGCCTTTTTCAGGCAGTATGGTATGCATAACACCGCTGTCCTGACCTTCAAAGTAGTTTTTTATTCCCATCTTTTTTGCAAATTCCCTTGATATCTTTATCTGCTGGGCGGAAAGTATGTCCTTTGGCGGGAAGAAGTGATCCATCACCAGTGCTATTTTATTCGGGTCGTGTACCTTATCAATGCCGTACTTTTCAAGCTGTTTAATGGCAAGGGGGGCTGTGATGTCGTTTGCTATTGCAAGGTCAACCTTTACGGTTATCAATTCTCCCGGTTCTACAAAATCCCTGCCGGCGTGTTCTGCCAGTATTTTTTCCGTCAAAGTCATTCCCATTTTAGGCTTTCCTCCTGATAAGTCCGATTTTGTTGGTATAAAATTAGATATATATTTTAAACTTTTTTGCCGTTTTTTACACAGTTTTGGTCTTACGGGGGCTTAAAAATTGGATTTCAGACCGCACCACGTAGCACTGACGGTAAAGGACATAGGAAGGTCTATAAGGTTTTATTCCTATTTTGGTTTTAAAAAGGTTTTTTACACGGAGACGGACAGTTTCTATCTGGCACACCTTCTTCTGGATGGATTTTTCCTTGAGCTGTTTTCGTTTAAGGATACGGAAATAAAGGAGGAAAACCTTTCCCTTTGGGAGGACTTGAGGAAAAAGGGCTACCGCCATCTGGCGTTTCAGGTCAGGGACATACACCGGACGCTGGAGCGTATGAAAAGGGACGGTGTTGCTGACGGTGATACGGAAGTTGGCAAGGGAAGGAGCGGAATACTGTACTTTTTCGTTAAGGACCCTGACGGCAATTTTGTTGAGGTGGTTCAGGACGATAGACGGTTTTAGCCTTCCTTCAGTATGAAGTTTTCAACCACGTCAAGTATGTTTTCTCCAATGTAGTCAGCTTCCGTATTGTCCACATACTTTAAGCCTTGACCGGTTTTTACCAGTGCCGCCTTTATCCCTTCCCTGTGTGCCGCCTTTATGTCGTTTTCCTTGTCTCCTATCAGGAAAGAGCGGGAGGTGTCAACGTTAAACTCCCTTATGCCTTGCCTTATCATACCGCTTTCCGGCTTTCTACAGTCGCATTTCATAGTGTAGCGTGGCACCACACCTTCAGGATGGTGTGGACAGTAGTAAACCCTGTCTATTTTTATCCCTTCCTTCTCAAGTAGGGAAAGCATATGCTCTGTCAGTTTTAAAAAGTCCTCCTCCGTGTAGTACCCGACGGCAATACCTGACTGGTTGGTAACAACCAGCAGTTTAAAGCCTGCCTCCTGAAGTTTTTTTAATGCAGGAATAACCTCCGGATAGATGCGGAAGTCCTCTATACGGTGGACAAAGCCGTAATCCTCGTTTATAACGCCGTCCCTGTCTAAGAAAACCGCTTTGTTTTTCATCTCACAATCCCAGCAGGAAAGCTACCTCTTCAGGTGTTTTGCCTTCAAGGAAAAGGTTTAACGCCTCAAAACCTTTCTGGTCTGGGGCTATGTAAAGGGCTTTCTCTCCCGTCTGGAAAGGCAGAACCAAAACCGGCACCCTCCAAGTCTGTATGAACCTTTTGTTTTCCGGCTTAAAGCCTGCAAGTAGTAGCTGGGCTTCCCTGTTTTTTCCCAGAACGGTGTTGACAAGGGCAAACATATACTTTGCTTCAGGTATTTTTGACGCACTTTTTGCAAGCTCCCTGCGGGAGCCTTTCAGGTCTCCGTCTATATATTTGTTAAAGCCTTCTATAAACGCCTTTTCCTCCTCCGGCAGGTCAAGGTAATACTCAAAAGGGATTTCCATGTAGCTTTCCGAGTTGTCTATTTCAAAGACCGGAGCCACCTGCGTCCCTATCCTGTCAGGGTGTCCCTTGTATATGAATATTCCTATTCCCGTGTTGTTATCCATTTTTAATCTCCCGCTTTTTAATTTTTATTTTAAATCCGGTTTATAGAGCTATCCCTGATTTTCCTCACCGCCGTCCTTACGGTAATACTTTTTGTCCCTCTCATCAACAACCGTGTTGTTTTTAGTCCAGTAAACCATAAGACCGATTATTACCAGACCTGCCAGTCCGAAAATAACCACCGTCATAACCAGTTCAACAGTTTCGTTCATAAAGCACCTCCGCCTGAAGAGTTATAAAATTTTAATATATATCATCAGGGGGAGCTAAATGTTAATAACGGAAGGCAGGCTGGAAAGGATAAAAAAAGTCCTTGAAAAAAGGCAGAAAGACCTGCAGGTCTTTTCTGACAACATTACAAATCCGCACAACTTTTCCGCAATACTCCGTACCTGTGATGCGGTGGGAGTGCTGAACCTTTACTACACTTACTACGGTGAGGAGGAGCTGATAAACCAGCAGATAACCATGGGCTCCCATAAGTGGGTCTTTTACCGGAAGGTGGAAGACAGGGAAACCTTCCTGAAGAAAAAGAAAGAGGAGGGCTACCAGATAGTGGCAACTTACCTGTCTGACAGCTCAATCCACTTCAGGGAGGTTGACTACACAGTTCCCACCCTTATAGTTGTAGGGAACGAGATAGAAGGTGTGGACAGGCAGGTTTTGGAGTACGCCGATAAGCAGATAGTAATCCCTATGTACGGTATGGCACAGAGCCTGAACGTTTCCGTGGCTACAGGAATAATACTTTACGAGGCACAGAGGCAGAGGGAAGAAAAGGGAATGTACGACAGACCTACGCTTTCGCAGGAGGAGATGGAAAGGATAATAAAAAAGTGGTCTGTTGACGATGTAATATCCCAGAAAAAGATGGAAAGCAGTTTAAAGCAGTTTAAAAAACTACCTGAAGGTGGAAAATAGCCAATTTCCGATAAGGGCTATCTCCTCGTCCGTCGGCTCGTACTGGGGTGGCATAAGTCCCCATCTCCTTATACACGGCAGGCAGACGGATTTATCGGCGGAAGGTTCCCGCAG
>JAADDT010000029.1 GCA_013153765.1 Aquificota bacterium | reverse complement strand
TGAAGTAGTTGTTGTAGGATATTGCTTTTTTCAGGTTTTCCTCAAACAGCTTCATATTTCCCATCTGCTTGTATATGAGGGCTATGTTGTATAGCACAAGGTCTTTCTTCCTGTAGGAAGGGTTTTCAAGGGCTTTTTTAAAATACCACAAAGCCTTTTCGTACTTTTTTTCTTTAGCCAGTATTGTACCTAAATTGGTGTATATTTCAGCTCTTTCTGGGTCTTTTTCAAGTGCTTTCAGCAGGAACTCTTTAGCCTTTTCGTACTCACCTACGTTGCTGTAAACAATTCCCAGTGCGTTAAGTATTTCAGGGTTGTCCGGGTCAAGGCTGTAAGCCTTGTTCAGATAGTATAACGCCTGTGAGTTGTTTCCCGAATTAAGGTAGGACAGACCTATCTTGTAGTAATAAGTGGCGTCCTGTATCTGGGGTTTTTCGCCGGTTGTGGTGGTTTTCGTGGCACAGCCGTTAAACAAAACTGTCCCTGCAACCAGCAACATCACAAAAACGAAACTTTTTCTTATCATCTCCCTTTTCCCTTCTGTATGTTTAGTTCTTCTACTTTTTTATGTACAGTATTCCTGTGAATTCCAAGGTACTTGGACGCTTCTGATATATTACCTTTAGTGTATTTTAAAATCTCCTCTATTACAACCTTTTCCGCTTCCTCAACAAGTCTGGTGTATATGTTTTTCTTACCTTTTGAAAACAGCTCGGCAACTTCCTTTTTCAGACCTTCCTTCCAGTCCAGTATTACCTGTTTTTCCGGTTCAAACTGCAGTTTTATCAGGTCAGGGGTGATAGGTCTTTCCCTGTAAATGGCTATAAGCTTGTGTACCAGATTTCTCAGCTCCCTTATGTTTCCGGGAAAGTCGTACATTTTAAGTAGCTCAACAGCCTCCTCCGTAAAGCCACCTTTCTTTAGACCGTGGTTTTTAAGTGCCTGCTTGGTAAACAGCTCAACCAGTTCGGGAATGTCCTCCTTCCTTTCCCTTAAAGGGGGCAGGTTTATCTCTATGACGGAAAGCCTGTAAAACAGGTCTTCCCTGAACTTGTCCTCAGCTATAAGCTTTACCAAGTTTTTGTTCGTTGCCGCTATAACTCTAACGTCAACCTTTACGCTTTTCGTTGAACCTACAGGGGTTATTTCCATCTCTTGCAGTACTCTAAGTAGCTTTGTCTGTGCCTCAAGCGGTAGCTCGCTTATTTCGTCAAGGAAAATAGTCCCGCCGTCAGCCGCCTGAAACTTCCCTTGCCTGCTCCTGTCCGCTCCTGTAAAGGCTCCCTTTTCGTATCCAAAAAGCTCCGCCTCTATCAATCCTGAAGGTATTGCTCCACAGTTTATAGCTATGAACG
Source organism: Aquificota bacterium (assembly GCA_013153765.1). Classification (GTDB taxonomy): domain Bacteria; phylum Aquificota; class Aquificia; order Aquificales; family Hydrogenothermaceae; genus Persephonella_A. The sequence goes on along the minus strand of JAADDT010000029.1, from coordinate 11,035 downwards.
GCTTGTCAGACCTGTTGCTGTATTTATGTATAAGCTTTGCTATCACTTCCTTTCCCGTTCCGCTTTCTCCCGTTATCAGTACGGGCTGGTTGCTGGCACTTGCTCTACCGACTATTTTGAACACCTCTTTCATCACTTGGCTTTTGCCGATTATGTCAGCCTCTCCCAAGTCAGATACGGTTTTTACCGAAAGTATCTCCCTTATTTCGGCAACCACCTTCCTTATCTTGTCTATGTCAAACGGCTTTGGTATGTAGTCAAAAGCTCCAAGCTTCATAGCCTCTATCAGGTAGTTATACTCGTCGTGTCCCGATATCATCACCACGTAAGGTCTGTTTTCAAGGGATACGATTGACCGTAGCAGTTCCATACCGTCCGCATCAGGCAGGGATATGTCCAGAAAGACTATGTCCGGCTTCAGCTCTTTAACGATTTTTAAAGCCTCTTCTCCGCTTTCGTAGGTTTTTACCTCAATCCCTTCCTTTTTAAGGATTTTTTCCATAACCTTCCTTATGGTTCTTTCGTCGTCAAAAACTACCGCCTTCATCTGTTGCTCCTTTCCGGTACAGGCAGGAGTATTTCAAAGGTTGCGTCTCCTATGTACCGCAGTATTCCGCCGTGTTCCTTCACTATTTTGTAAGAGGAGGAAAGTCCTATTCCCATTCCTTTCTTTTTTGTTGATACGAACGGGATAAAAAGCCTGTCTATCATGTCTTCAGGCACACCTTTCCCGCTGTCCTTTATCCTTATGAATATTTTGTTTCCTTTCGGCGAATACACCGTGTCCCAAGATATACCTGTGGATATTTTTACCTTACCTTTACCTTCCACAGCTTCCATACCGTTTCTTATTATGTTTACCAGAACTCTATGCATGTAGTCCGGGTCTATGTAAAGCTCCGGAAGGCTCGGGTCGTAAAGCCTTTCCACCTGAACCTGTGGAAACTGTTTTTCCAGCGTTTTTACCGCACCGTCAATAACCTTGTGTATGTTTACCGGTTTTTTGGACAGTTTTATCGGCTTTGCCACCATTGTTATTTCGTTAATCAGGTTTTCCAGCCTGCCTGTCTCGTACAGTATGTCGTCCACAAGCTCCTTGTCCTGTATGTCTTCTTTCAGCAGTTGTGCCGCTCCCTTTATTCCGCCGACAGGTCCTTTCATATCGTGGAATATGGCTGAAAGTAGTTTTGAAATGGTTATGATTATCCCTTCCTTTTTTGAAAGCTCTTCCAGTTCTATAAATCTGGTAATGTCCCTTATCAGAAGGGTAAGACCTTCCTTTTCAAAAGGAAATGCGTCTATCAGGAAACGCCTGCCGTCAGCCTCCTTGAATATACCTTTGACGGACATTCCCTTTTTGATAAACTCTAAAGAGAAAGGGTAGGTTATAAGCTGGTGGAAGTGCCTTTTCCCAAGCTGGGATTTCAAAATGTATCCTGACTGGTTCATGTAGATAATGTCTCCCTCTTTGGAGACTACTACAACCGGGTCTTCAATGCTTTCTATTATCTTTTCGTACCTGTCCATTTTTTAAAGGGCGGGAAAGTCCCGCCTCGTTTGTTATTCCTCCTGCTCCTTAACTACTTCCTGAACCTGCTGTGATATTTTGTAAGCACAGAAGGAGGGTCCGCACATTGAACAGAACTTGGCGGATTTAAAGCCTTCCTGCGGAAGTGTTTCGTCGTGGTACTTCCTTGCCGTTTCAGGGTCTATTGCCAGCTCAAACTGTTTTTCCCAGTCAAACTCGTATCTTGCTCTTGACATTGCGTCGTCCCATTCTTTAGCTCCCGGTCTGTGTCTTGCAAGGTCTGCCGCGTGGGCGGCTATTTTGTAAGCTATAAGTCCCTGCTTAACGTCCTCGGCGTTCGGCAGTCCCAGATGCTCTTTTGGTGTAACGTAGCAAAGCATTGAAGCTCCGTACCAGCCTGCCATTGCGGCACCGATTGCTGAAGCTATGTGGTCGTATCCGGGGGCTATGTCCGTAACTAACGGTCCCAGAACGTAAAACGGTGCTTCGTGGCACAGCTCCATCTCTTTTTTAATGTTCATCTCTATCTGGTCCATAGGCACGTGTCCCGGTCCTTCTATCATCACTTGGACGCCGTGTTCCCAAGCTTTTTTGGTAAGCTCGCCAAGGACTTTAAGCTCGGCAAACTGTGCCTCGTCAGATGCGTCGTTTATACATCCCGGTCTTAATCCGTCTCCCAGTGAGAAGGTAACGTCGTATTTCTTGAATATTTCACATATCTTGTCAAAGTTTGTGTAAAGTGGGTTTTGCTTTCCGTGTACCGTCATCCATTCTGCCATTATTGAACCGCCGCGGGAAACAATTCCCATAAGCCTGTGGTTAACCAGAGGTAAAAACTCCCTTAAAACTCCTGCGTGTATGGTCATGTAGTCAACGCCTTGCTGTGCCTGATGCTCTATCATATCCAGTATGTCCTGCTCGGTCAGGCTTTCTACAGACCTTACCTCCTGCAACGCCTGATATATGGGCACTGTGCCTACGGGAACGGGGGATTCCCTTATGATCGCTTCCCTTATCTCGTCCACGTTCCCGCCGGTTGACAGGTCCATCACGGTGTCCGCTCCGTACTTCAGGGCTACTCTTAACTTTTCAAGCTCACCTTCCACGTCGGACACCACTGCAGAGTTCCCTATGTTTGCGTTTACCTTACACTTTGCCGCTATGCCTATTGCCATAGGCTCAAGGGAGTAGTGGTGTATGTTAGCAGGTATTACCATTCTTCCTCTTGCCACTTCGTCCCTTACCAGCTCTGGTGAAAGCATTTCCCTCTGGGCTACGAATTCCATTTCAGGCGTGATTATCCCTTCCCTTGCGTAGTCCATCTGCGTTTTTCCGTAGGTGGTGCTTCTGGTAATCCTGTATTTTTTCATATTCAATCCTCCTGTCTGTGCTCTTTTATAGAAGATAACACTCCATATATCAGGCAAAAATGAAAATGGTCATATAGATTTGTTCCATTAAATATATACTTTATCAACCTATTATTCCAGTTTTTTATAAATAGCTCCCTCCGGCGTAAGGAGGCTTTCTATAATGTTCACCTCAACCTGACCTTCCGTGCCGAAAAGGGTTTTTTTGTACTTTTCAACCTGTCCGTTAAACAGTTGGGGACGGGAGGATTTTATCCTTTTAAGGGTTATGTGGGGAACAAACGGTCTGTCCTCCTCAGGGTATCCCAGAAGGGCAAGCCTCCTGTCAACCTCCCTTTTAAGCCTGTAAATCTCACCGCTTCCGTCCCTTACCTTTATGAAAAAAACCTTCGGTCTGTAAGGGTTTGGGAAGGCTCCAAGTCCTTCAAAGGAAAGCTCAACAGGTACTTTCCTGTTTGTTATTCCGGACAGTGCTGTTTTTATCTGTTCAAGACCTTTACCGTCAACCTGACCGATAAAACGGAGGGTGATGTGGAAGTTTTCTTCCGGTATCCACCTTCCCTGTATTGACCTGTCAAACTCCCTTTTTATCTCCCTGTACCTGTCGGAAAATCCGGGGATTTTCACGAAACAGCCGATAAAGATACGCTTTTTCATACTGTTAATCCTTACAAAAATATACTAAATTATACTACCAATAGGCAGGGAAGGTGCAGTCGTGGTTATGGAAAAAGCCGTCGCAGGCAGTCCGTTTGTCTTTTTTGACGAAAAAAAGGGAATAATACTTCCACAGCCGACAAGGTTCTGGATAGTGGACAGGGAGTTGAAAAAAGCCGTGTCAAGGCTGGAGGAAAAGGGCTGGATAAAACGGCTTGAGGAGGAGTTTACGGGAAAGAAAGAGGTTTTTGACCTGCTCGTGGAACTGCACGAAAAGGAAATATCCCTCCGCAGGTCTTTTCTGGAAAGGGCAAAGCTCCCTCCTTACGCCGAAAAAAAACTACTTCAGACAGGCATCGGCGGGATAGGTGATTACAAAACGCCTCCCTTGAAGATAAAGTGCCTCCACCTGTGGACTGCATACCATCTGGGGGACGAAAGGTTCAAAAATCCGATAGGCAGTTTCGTTCTGGAAAAGCTCCGGACTGACGGCTTGTAGTGGAAACAACATTTCATATATTATTTTCCCGTTTTAGAAAAAATAAGGGAGAGAAATGAATGGTTTACGATACGGAGTTTGACGTGGCTGTGATAGGTGGCGGACACGCCGGAATTGAGGCGGCACTGTCCTCCGCAAAGCTGGGGGCAAAGACCGTCCTTATCACGCTGGATAAAAACAAGATAGGAACTATGCCTTGCAATCCTGCAATAGGCGGTATAGCAAAAGGGATAGTGGTAAGGGAGGTAGATGCCTTCGGCGGTGAAATGGGCAGGGCTATAGACACTACCGGAATACAGTTTAAGACCTTGAACACGCGGAAAGGTCCTGCCGTCCGCTCTCCACGGGCACAGGCGGACAAGGAAGAATACAGAAAATACATGGTAAACAGGGTTTTAAATGCGGAAAACCTTACGGTCATAGAAGGGGAGGCTACGGACATATTCCTGAAGGAAAACGAAAACAGGGTTGAGGGTGTTGAGGTTGACGGCAGGATAAGGATAAAAGTCTCCTCGGTGGTGGTTGCCACAGGAACTTTCCTTGAAGGGGTGATACACATAGGGGATAAGCAGATACCGGCAGGTAGAATGGAGGAAAAGCCTGCAAGCAAACTGCCACAGTTTTATAAAAGGGCAGGTTTTCCTCTCCAGAGGTTCAAGACCGGTACTCCCGCAAGGCTTGACAAAAGGAGTATTGACTTTTCCTCACTTGAAGAGGCGTGGGGGGACGATCCTGCTCCCAAGTTTTCCTTCTGGACAGAACCTTCTTACGGATACTGGTTTGAAAAGGGACAGAAGGAACAGGTGCCTTGCCACATAACATATACCACGCCGGAAACACACAGGATTATCAGGGAAAACCTGCACAGGACTGCACTATACGGCGGGGCTATCACCGGTGTTGGACCGCGGTACTGTCCTTCCATAGAGGACAAAATAGTCAAGTTTGAAAATAAGGACAGGCATACGGTCTGGCTTGAACCTGAGACGAGGGACGGGATAAGCATATATCCTAACGGTCTTTCAACCTCCCTGCCTGAGGAAGTCCAGTGGGAGATGTACCGCTCCATTCCCGGTCTGGAAAATGTAATACTATTAAAGCCTGCATATGCCATAGAGTACGATATCGTCCCGCCGACGGAACTGTATCCGACGCTTGAGACGAAAAGGATAAGGGGACTTTTCCACGCAGGGAACTTTAACGGGACGACAGGATACGAGGAGGCGGCAGGTCAGGGCTTGGTAGCCGGCATAAACGCCGCCTTGTATTCACGGGGTAAGGAGCTGTTTTATTTAAGGAGGGACGAAAGCTACATAGGTGTTATGATAGACGACCTTACCACCAAAGGTGTGATAGAACCTTACAGGCTGTTTACCTCCCGGGCGGAATACAGGCTACACCTGAGGCAGGACAATCCGATTTTAAGGCTTTATGAAAAAGCTTACAATCTGGGTATGCTCACGGAAGACCAGTACAGGGCTGTAAAGGAGATAGAGGAGGAGATAAACGGCTACATTGAAAGGTACAAAAAGGAAAAGGTAAAGGTTGGGGGAAAGGTGGTGCCGGTTATGGACTACCTGAAAAGACCGGAGGTAAGCGTTGATCAACTGGAAAAGCTTGGGGTGGAACTGCCTGAAAGTAAATACGTAAGGGAAGAGGTTGAGATAAACGCCAAGTATTCGGGCTACTTTGAAAGGGAAAGGAAGCTGAACGAAAAGATGAAGTATCTGGAAAAGATAAAAATACCTGCTGACATTGATTACTCAAAGGTAGCAGGTCTGACCAAAGAGGTGGTGCAGAAGCTTACGGAAGGCAGACCTATCACGCTGGGACATGCGGCAAGAATGGAAGGGATTACTCCCGCCGCAATAACGTCAATTATGGTTTACCTTGAAAAGCAGAAAAGGGAAAAGAAGGGGAAGGTTTAGTCCTTCCCGTTAAGCTTCGCTCTTAATACCTTGCCTATTTTGAAGTGGACTACCTTTTTTGGTGGTACTTTTATCTTTTCGCCTGTGCGGGGGTTTCTGGCTGTTTTTCCCTTGCGGGACTTAACTCTGAAGGTGCCAAGTCCTCTGATTTCAACCTTCTCGCCGTTAGCCAGTCCCTCCATCATAGCCTCAAACACGCCGTTAACAATCTGGGCAACTTCCTTTCGGTCAATCTCCGGAAACTGGTCTGCAATTTCCTCAATAAGGTCTGACTTTTTCATTGAACCTCCTCTATCTGGTTTATGTTTATGTTCATTATTTCTATCTGTTTTTTACACCTGTCGCATACGGGCTGTCCGTCCCTTACTGACAGGTCGTAAATCCAGCACCTTGGACATTTATTACCTTCCGCCTTTTTAACTCCTATTTTCGCTCCCTTCAGGTCTTCGTTTTCAACCACAACGTCCGCCTGAACGCTGTCCGCAAGCTCCACCTGTGAGACGGTAAGGAAAAATTTAATCCAGTCCTTCCTCTCTTCAACGATTTTCCTGTATTCTTCAGGGAGGGAGAGTATTACCTTCGCCTCGTAAGGGTGTCTTATAAGCTCTCCTTTCCTTGCCTCCTCAAGGGCTTTCAGGACGACGCTCCTTACCTCCATAAGCTTCTGGTAAGTTTTTTCAATCTCCGGATTTATGTAGTCCTGAACCACGACTGGCATTTCCTCAAGGTGGACGCTCTCTTTAGCTCTGCCGTCTATCCGCCTCACGTGTTCCCAGACTTCCTCCATAGTGAAGGAAAGTATGGGGGCAAGCAGTCTTGCCAGTGAGGAAAGGAGGTGGAAAAGGACTGTCTGTGCAGACCTCCTTTCAACAGTTTGGGGTGCATACACGTAAAGCCTGTCCTTCAGTATGTCCAGATATACGGCGGACAGGTCAACTATCATAAACCTTTTTACCTCGTGGTATATACGGTGGAAGCGGTAGTTTGAGTAATAACCGTGGGATTTGTCAATAAGCCTCTGGAGTTTTGAAAGCATCCATTTGTCTATCTCAAGGAGGCTGTCGTAAGGAAGTGCGTCCTTTTCCGGATTGAAGTCGTACAGGTTTCCAAGGAAATACCTGAAGGTGTTCCTTATCTTCCTGTAGTCGTCGGCTATACCTTTTAGCAGGTTCATTCCTATCTTTATGTCTTCAGTGTAGTCTTCGGATACGACCCAGAGGCGGAGTATGTCTGCTCCGTACTGCTTTATCACCTTTTCGGGAGGGATAACGTTGCCGAGGGATTTGGACATTTTTCTCCCTTTCTCGTCAAGGATAAAGCCGTGCGTCAGGACGCTCCTGTAAGGAGCTTTATCGTAAGAAGCCACGCTTTCAAGGAGGGAGGACTGGAACCAGCCTCTATGCTGGTCTGAACCTTCCAGATACATATCGGCAGGCCATACTAACTCTTCCCAGAAACCGCTCTTTAAAACAGCCGCGTGTGATACTCCGCTGTCAAACCAGACGTCAAGAATGTCCTCTTCCCTGTCAAACCGGTCAAAACCGCACTTTGGACAGGTGTATCCTTCAGGCAGAAGCTCTTCAGCCGGCTTCTCAAACCAGATGTCAGCACCGAAAGGGTCTTTTTCTATCATTTCTGCCACATGTTCAAAGACCTGCTGATCTTTTATTATCTCACCACACTTCTTGCAGTAAAACACGGCTATAGGCACTCCCCAGCTCCTCTGCCTTGAGATACACCAGTCAGGTCTGTTTTCAACCATGGACTTTATCCTGTTTTCTCCCCAGTGCGGTATCCACTTTACGCTTTCTATCTCCCTTACAGCTTCTCCCCGTAGGGTGTTTCCGTTTTGGAGGACAGCGTCCATTGATATGAACCACTGGGGTGTGGCTCTGAATATTACCGGGTTTTTACACCTCCAGCAGTGGGGATAGGAGTGTTCAACGGTTTCTGAAAACAGTAAAGCTCCTTTCTCCTCAAGCTTTTGTATTATGGGCTTGTTAGCCTCAAAAACGGTAAGTCCCTGAATAAACTCCGGTGCTTCTTCTGTGAACCTTCCGCTGTCGTCAACCGGGGCAAACGGCTCTATGCCGTATCTCTGTCCTATTATGTAGTCCTCCTGTCCGTGTCCCGGTGCCATGTGTACCAGACCTGTTCCCGTCCCAAGCTCAACGAACTCGGACAGGTATATCCTTGAAATCCGCTCAATAAACGGGTGTCTGTACTCTAAAAACTCCAGCTCCCTTCCTTTCACTTCCTTTAAGACGGTTCCCTCCAGACTGACCTTTTCCTTAAAGCTTTCCAGAAGCTCGCTTGCAACGATGTAAACCTTGTCTCCAGACCTGAAAAAGGAGTAATCAAACTCCGGAGACACCATTATCCCAAGGTTTGCCGGCAGTGTCCAAGGGGTTGTGGTCCATATTACGGCGTACGTTTTCAGACCGATACCTTCAGGAGGTTCAACCAGCTCAAAGGCAACGTATATGGAAGGGTCTTTTTTCTCCCTGTATTCAACCTCCGCCTCCGCTTCGGCGGTTTTGTCGTATATGCACCAGTAAACGGGCTTTTTACCTCTGTAAGCTATCCCTTTGTTGAATATTCTTCCCAGCTCCCTTATCTCCTGTGCCTGATAGGAAGGTCTCATCGTAAGGTACGGCTTTTCCCAGTTTCCTATAATCCCAAGCCTGATAAACTCTTCCTTCTGTATCTCAACGAACTTCTGGGCGTACTGTCTGCAAAGCTTCCTGAACTCGGACTTTGAAAGGTCTTCCTTCCTTTTTTTCTGGGACTTAAGCTGTTTTTCTACCTGCTGTTCTATTGGAAGACCGTGGCAGTCCCATCCGGGAACGAAAGGGGCGTCCTTACCGGACATTGATGCGTACTTAACCACTATATCCTTAAGGATTTTGTTTAGGGCGTGTCCTATGTGTATGTGTCCGTTTGCATAAGGAGGTCCGTCGTGGAGTATGTACTTTTCCCTTCCTTTCCTTTCTTCCCTTAACCTTTCGTAAATTTTTATTTCCTGCCACTTTTTCAAAATTTCCGGCTCCCTTTTAGGCAGGTTTCCTTTCATAGGGAAGTCCGTTTTAGGCAGGTTAAGTGTGTCTTTCCATTCCAATAGGGCAAACCTCCTTATTTTTAATCAAAACAATATTATAAGCCATTCCATACCTGTAATCATAACTTACGATTTGGAGTATAATTTTTTATTAATAAACGGAAAAAGGGGTAAAAAAGTGAAAAGGTTAATATCTTTAACCGCACTGGTTCTTGTTATTTTCTCGTTTTCTTACGGACAGCAACAGCCTCAACAAAACCAGCCGATAACACTTACCGTTGACCAGATTGGGGACGACAGCTGGATGGACAGGTACTTTTTAACGAAAAGGTTTAACTTCATTCCTGCACTGAAGAAATACAAAGACCAGCTTGGGCTTACGCAGGAACAGTTAAAGGCTATAAACCTGTTTTACTCCAAGTACTACAGCAAAATGGTACAGCTTGCCAGAACTATAAAGGAAAGGGAGGACGAACTTGCCAGACTGGTTTTAAACGGCGGAGATGCTGGCAGGATAAAGAAGCTGGTGATAGACATAGCCAAGAAGAAGGCTGAACTTACCGTTTACAACATAAAGGAAGTTAGAACCATACAGAACGCACTTACGAAGGAACAGTTTGAAAAGCTGAAAAATCTGGCGGAACGGGACATTATTTAAAATGGGGGCGTTTTTAGTTTTTTTGCTTCTGTCCTTTACGGCGTTAGGTTTGTCCCTTGACGAGGCGATAAACCTTGCGGTTGAAAAACATCCTTTAATAAAACAGGAAAAGGCTTTCCTCCAATACCAGAAGTACGATTACTACACCACTTTCGGCAATTTTTTCCCTGCATTCGGGGTTAACTACACTTACAGCAGGTACAACCGGATTGAACCGGAGGATTACTTTTCAAGGGGCGTGTCTTTCCGTTTTGATTGGACTGTTTACAATTCCGGTCAGAACATTATTTTAAACAGGGTTAAAAAAGCCTTATACCGCTCAAAACAGTTCGGCTTTCAGGAGACGGTGCTTGACCTTGTTTTTCAGGTAAAAAAAACTTACTATCAGGTCTGTGCTGACAGGGAGATAGTAAAGGTAAGACAGACACAGCTCAAGGCGGCAGAAACCATTTATAAAATGGCTGAAAAGAAACTGAAGCTCGGTCTGGTTACGAAGGCTGACTACCTTCAGGCAAAGGTCAGGTACGAAACGGTCAGGTACCAGCTTGAGACGGCGGTTAACAACTACAAAAAGTCCGTTGCACAGCTGAATAGCCTTATAGGTATGCCTCTTGACTGGGAAACGGAAGTGGAGGAGGGACTGCTTGACAGGATAGGAAAGGAAAGGTTAATTCCCTTCCAGCAGATAGAAAAGCTTGCATTTAAAAGACCTGTTTTCAACCAGTACAGGAAGGAACTGAAAGCCGCACAGCTACAGGTACTCCAGACAAAGCTATCCTATACACCTTCCGTTTTTATGAGTTTTTCCCTCAACAGGGATTACAACTCCCTTTACAGGACGAAGGACAGCTACACGATAACGAGGATAGGCTTAAGCTGGACTATATTTGACGGCTTACAGAGGTATTATTCTTACCTTGCGTCAAAGGAAAAGACCAGATACTACAGACACCAGATAAGGGAGTTGGAAAGGCAGATAAAACTGAACCTTTACAGGTACTACCTTGACCTCCAGTCCGCCTATAGGAACCTTCAGGTGGCAAGGACGCTCCTTCAGGAGGCGGAACAGAACTACAAACAGGCATTGGGGGAGTACAGGGTAGGAAAGGGGGACATAATATCCCTCGTCAGTGCGGAAAGCTCGCTGGCAGGGGCAAGGGAGACGCTTGTCCAGTCCTTGCTTACCATAGCTTTGACAAAAGCCATGCTTGAAAGGGAGATAGGGGTAAAACATCTTCCACAGGAAGGGAATTGACGATGAAGAAGGTTATTTTACTGCTGGTAGCACTTGGAATAATAGGCGGTGGGGCTTATTACTACTTTAGCTCAAAGAAGGA
>JAADDT010000075.1 GCA_013153765.1 Aquificota bacterium | reverse complement strand
ACCGGCGTTTACAACATGAAGACGATGGGTATCAGCTTTTCCGATATGTTCCATTTTGCAAATCCTTACGCCGCCACGCTACACCATAAGATACACCTTTTCGGTCTGACTGTAATACTGGCTGTGATACACGACTTTTTCCTCGGTCCAAGGTCTGACAGGGGAAAAAAATACAAGCTTTCAGCCCGGATAATAGGAGTTGTAAACCTCCTTCTGGGCATATCTATAGTTTATTTTGCGGCAAAACTCCGTATGGGAGGTTAAGATGGGTTTTGAAAAAGTAAAGGAAATACTTACACAGCTGACGAAAGAGCACGTGGTTTATCTGAAGCAGGTTGAGGAGTTTGAAAAAATGCTGGAGGAACAGTTTTCTCCACAGCTGGTTCAGGAAATAATGGAGTTTATAGACGAAAAGATAGGTGAGCATGCACGGGTTGAGGAGGAAGACCTTGACATTGCACTTCAGGAAGCGGGTATTACGGATTTTGATATAGACGCCCTTAATTTTGGACACAGGACGCTTGACGAGATAGTGGAGCACCTGAAGTATCTGGTTGAGCTTTACAATCAGGGTAAGGATACTTATCAGGGTAAGGATTTGGAAGGTGAGATAAAGAAAACTGCCAAGGAGTTTTTCACCACACTTAAGGATCACTTTACGGAGGAGGAGCATTTCTTCTTTCCAGAGATACTGAAGTACGACCTTGAGAGGTTTGAGTAATGCTGTCTGCCGCCTGTAAGGACTCTATAAGGGCGATGATATACATTGCAAACCTGTCAAAGCAGGAAGAGTTCAGGGACAGGTTCATATCAATACACAGGGTTGCGAAGGATTTGGGACTGTCCTTTTATTTTTTATCAAAAAACTTCCAGAAGCTTGTTAAGGCAGGACTGCTCCAGTCCCATAGGGGTCCCCATGGCGGTGTAAAACTCCTTAAGAAGCCTTCCGAAATAAAGCTTATAGACATTGTGGCGGTTATTGACGGTATGGACTTTTTTAAGACCTGCATACTTGGTTTTGAGGAATGTTCTGACACCAATCCATGCACCATACACCATTTGTGGGCAGACAAAAGGGCGGAGATTTACAGAATGTTTGAAAGTACCACGCTTGAAGATGCTATTAACAACATAGAAAAATTTGAAAACGTTAAAGTATAGGAGGTTAAGATGGCTCTAAAAATTTCTGCAGGAAGTAAGTTCAGCGGAGAGAAGCCCGTTTCGGAGAAAATCGTTGCTACGGACAACATGGTTGTGGTTCATTTCTACCTGAAGGCAGGGCAGAAGATACCTTTACACACTTCCACCTCTGAAGTTCTTACAACCGTCTTAAAGGGAAAGGGCAGGTTTTACTACGGCTCTGAAGACCAGTACGAGACGCTGGCTGAAGGCGAAAGCCTGTACTACAATCCGGAAGAGCCACACGGCTTTGAGGCTGAGGAGGACATGATCGTTCAGGCTGTTATCTCTCCCAATCCACACAGGAAGATACAGTTTTAGATGGCATTGACACAAATCAATGCAGTTGCCGTGCTATTTCTTTAATTTGAGACAAAAAAGTATTAAATACTGGAGAGCTGATGAAAGAATGGAACATAAGGCAGTGGTCAATCGTCCTATCGCTTGCACTGTTTCTGATAACTTCGTTTTTACTGCTGGCAGGTCCCTGTATTATAGCGATTGTTAGAATGATGGAGGGCTGATAGTAGAGATGATGGAAGTTGGCTCGTGGCTGTGGAAGTCTTCCTATATGATGCACGTAATATCAAATGCGGCTTTTTTCGGCATATCCCTCGTTTTTACATTTGCCGATGAAGAAATGCTTAAAGAAAAGATAGTAAAGAAATACCTGAAGTTTGCTTCCCTGTTTGTGTTTCTTACAGGAGCTACAGGTATCTTACTGCTTTCCATATTAAGTATGAACGGTATGGACGACCTTACAAACAATCCTATAGGGCAAAGTGCCCTGATAATGATTTTGGGCTATACGGTGGTACTGTTCGTTTTTTCACTTGCTCTGATTTACAAAGGGGGAGAGGCAAGGATTTATAAGAAGCTGTTTGGAATAATGTTTTTCAGCTATCTGTTTGTTTACATTGCGAGAGTATATTTAACTACATAGGAGGGTTTAGGAGATGAGTAATTTAATGGACCAAACTTCCAAGAAGTGGTTCCTGATCTTTGTCCTGTCCACAATTGCCGCGGTTGGTCTGTTTACCTACCTGACCATCATCCAGATCAAGGACGTTCCGCCGATACCACAGGAAGTTAAGGGTACGCAAACGCTTTACACCTATGACGACATAGTGCAGGGTAAGGCTTACTTCCAGAAATACGTTGTGATGGATCACGGAACGTTGCTGGGTAACGGTGCTTATATGGGACCGGACTATACCGCATGGATACTCCACGAAAAGATAGTTAACCTGCAGAAAATTTACGCACAGGAAAAATTCGGCAGGGACTACGGTAGCCTTTCCGACGAGGAAAAAGCACAGGTGGACTATCTGGTCACCATGGACGTCAGGAGAAAGTCCACGCTGAAGGAAGACGTTACACAGGTAACTCCCCAGATGGAAAAGGCGTGGCTGAAGGTAAAGGAAAAGCTGGTAAACTATCTGGTTAAGGGAAATCCCCAGTATGCATGGCTCGGCGGTCTGGTCAAGCCTGAAGAGGCTGAAAAGATGGCCGCTTTTATTGACTGGACAACGCTCGTTGCAGTCACACCAAGACCTTCAGCAAAGCCTAAAGAGGACGTTGACGTTATCAAATCACTTGGCGAGCCTCTTGCAGTTTACAAAACCTTAAACATACATCCGACTTACACCAATAACTGGCCTCCCGAACCTGCCATAGGAATGGACGCAACTTACTCCTCACTTTTCTGGTCTCTTATAGCGTTTATGGCTTGCTGGGCGTTGACCATCGTTGTAATGTGGGCTTTCTACGATTACTTCCTCAAGTTTGACGACCAGAAGGAGTACGACGCCGCACTGCAAATAACAAAACTCACTCCTATGCAGGAGAAGGTTATCAAGTACGTTCCAATAGTACCTCTTTTCTTCGTGCTACAAACACTGCTTGGCGGTTATATGGCGCACCTGTACGCTGACCCTTCCCACAGCTGGATTATTCCACAGTCCTTACTGCCGTTTAACGTTGCAAGGGAGTTCCACCTTAACCTTGCGGTTCTGTGGATAGCTATAGGCTGGCTTGCAGGTGGTCTGTTCATAGCTCCGCTGGCATCTAAAGGTAAGGACTTTAAGTTCCCTATAGCCGTTGATATACTCTGGATTGCACTGCTGGTTGTTGGCGGTGGTGGTCTGATAGGACTGTGGCTGGGAGCACTTGGAAAACTGCCTGACGACCTGTGGTTCTGGCTCGGTTCTGAAGGAAGGGAGTATATAGAGCTTGGAAGACTGTGGGACATTGGACTGGTAGTGGGTCTGGTTCTGTGGTTCACCATCGTGTTCTTCACGGTCAGACAGGCTGAAAAGATAACTCCTCCACTTGCTATGATAATCTGGTCTGCGTTTGCAATAGCAGTCCTTTACATGGCAGGAATGGCTCCACTGCACAAAATAATCCCTAACTACACCATAGACGACTACTTTAGGTGGTGGGTTGTTCACCTCTGGGTTGAAAACACGTTTGAGCTGTTTGCCGCCGGTACACTGGCGTTCCTTACAGTTGCCCTCGGACTGGTAAGTGCAAGGTTTGCTACCATTATGATGTTCTTTGAAGCGTTCCTTATCGTTGCGGCAGGTACTATAGGTACAGGACACCACTACTTCTGGATGGGTGAAAACGAGTTCTGGATTGCCTGGGGTGGAGTACTGTCCTCACTTGAGCCACTGCCACTGGTAATACTGATGATAGAGGCGGCTAAGGAATACCTCCACATCAAAGAAAAAGGAAGCGAATTCCCGTTCAGAATGGCTTTCCTCTGGCTTGCAGGTTCCGCGTTCCTGAACTGGCTGGGAGCAGGTTTCTACGGAATGCTGATCAACCTGCCTATCGTTAACTACTACGAACACGGAACTTACTTTGGAATGGCACACGGACACGTTGCTCTCCTTGGAGCGTTCGGATACATCTCAATAGCGTTCCTCTACTTCATAGCAAGAGCAAACGCCCTTGCTAAAGGTCTCCACTGGGACGAAAAGGTATCCAATCTGGCTTTCTGGCTTACAACTGCCGGAATATTCCTGTTCGCCTTCCCAGTACTGGTAATCGGTGAGAAACAGATGGAATGGGCTTACAACTACGGATACTGGGTAGCAAGGACAAGGGAAGTACTTGAAGGAATGGGCTTCTGGCTCTGGATAAGGCTTATACCTGACATACTGATCGTGGCAGGTGCAATACTCATACTGGTTGACCTTGTTTACAAACTCTACCTTGCGAGAAAAGAAGCACCTGCAACCGCAACAACATAAAAAAAAGCCCCCTTTCGGGGGCTTTCATTTTTTTTGTTAAAAAAATTTTTTCTAAAAGTGCACCGTCACCTCACAGGTACCTTCACCGTTTGCCCCACACTTTGTTTCGGTAGCCATCACCTTCTTACCAAGATACTTTTCAACAAGACCTGCCACAAGTCCCACCTCAAAGTGGCATATCCTTTTGCCTATGTTGTCCATACCTGCACAGGTGATACACTCGTCAAGCTGGACCACAAGCTTGTCGTCAGCCTTTTCAACCACCTTTAAAAGACCTATCTTTTCCTTCTCAACGAACTCGGCTATGTTTTTTAGGTAGTTGTCCAGTTCCTCGTCGTACAGCATATTTCCCAGCTCTTCCCCTAAAGCCCTGCCTGCGTTTATAAGCAGGATGTTTGCTCCCCTTTCTCCAAGCAGGTCGGCGGCGTAAAAGTGTGTGTAATGGCGGAGGACTCTAAAGATAAGCAAGGGAATGTCAGTTCCCAGCTTATCCCTTTTGACCTTTGAAATCTGTTCAAGCAGTTTTTCCATAGCAGACAACCTCTTCCCATTTATAAAATTTTTGTGAAAAGTACTCTACTCTTTTCTTTTTAAACTCTCTGGTGGAGTAAAGGATTTTATATTCCTTTATCCCTATCTCATCGGAAAGCTGTCTGACGAACTGCTCAAGCTCTTCCTTCGTTTGGGCGTGTATCATTGAGAAAAGGTTATACTGCCAGTTGGGTGTGGTAGTCCTCTGGTAGCAGTGGGTTACTGCCCTGTATGAGGCAAGGTGTTTTCCCACCTCTTCTATCCTGTCTTCAGGAACTTTCCACACTGTCATTCCGTTTGCCTTAAAGCCTGCCTTCCTGTGGAAAAGTATTGCGGCAAACCTCCGCATTATGCCGTTTTCCCTGTAGGTATTCAGGGCTTGTATTACTTCTTCCCCGTCCATACCAAGCTGTCTGCCGTAAGCTTCAAACGGCTCCCTTACCAGTTCCATATCCTTTTGGGTTATGCGGATTATCTCTTTATCCTTTTCGGTTATTTTGTAATTTTTCTTTGCCCCGTTGTTATTTACTGCCTCCTTCTCTTTCAGACTGCCAAAGTCAAGCTTTACGCCGATTTTGAACAGTTTGACCGTTTTCAGCAGGGCGTAGTCCTGTGCTTTTGTTATTTCAGCCAGCAGTTCTACCGTTTTTTCCAGACCGAGACGGCTGTCTGGAGGGACTGCTATGGTAAACCAAAGGTTGAAGCTGTCGTTCCTCTCGTAGTTGTGGCTAACTCCCGGGTGTTTGTTTATCTCCTGTGCCACATCTTCTATCCTGTCCTTTTCTACCTTAAATGCCACCAGAGAGCTTTCGTATCCCAGTGCTTTAGTGTCGTATATGGGCGATATCTGGCGGATTATCTTTTTTTCTTTAAGCTGTTTTACCGTTTCTATCAGGCTGTCTTCCTCCAGCCCTAACTTTTCCCCTATTTTTTTGAAGGGTCTTTTTTCAATGGGTATTCCTGACTGTAGCTCTTTGAGGACTGCCTTTTCCGTTTCGGTAAAACTGTCTATCATATTTCAACGCTCCCTAACGCTTCTTCGTACCAGTGTATTTTTTCCCGCAGGTTTACCACTTTACCAACGAGGAATATTGCCGGCGGGTGAACCTTCACTTCCCCCTTTGCCACCTCACCTAAAGTGGTTTCTATCTCCTTCTGTTCTTTTGTCGTGCCTTTTTCAATGAATATGACGGGAGTGTCCGGCTCTTTCCCCGCATCTATCAGGTTTTGGGCTATTTTCTGCCTGTTTGCAACGCCCATAAGGAAGACTACCGTATCTATCCCTGCCAGCGAGTCCCAGTTTATATCCGGAAACTGTCCTCTTGAGCCGTGTCCCGTAATAACTGCAAAGGAGGAGGCTACTCCCCTGTGTGTAACGGGAACACCTGCATACATCGGAACGGATATGGCTGAGGTAATCCCCGGCACTATTTCGTAAGGTATGCCTTTTTCTTTCAGAAATATTGCCTCTTCACCTCCCCTTCCAAAAACGAAAGGATCACCACCTTTAAGCCTTACAACCACGTCGTTTTTTGTTGCAAACTCGTAAAGGAGAAAGTTTATCTTGTCCTGCTCAAGTATGTGTTTACCGTCCTCTTTTCCCACGTAAACCAGCTCACATCCGGGCTTGGCGTTAAACAGTATTTCCGAGTTTATAAGCCTGTCGTAAAGTATGACGTCCGCTTTCTGTATAAGCTTTAAAGCTTTTACAGTTAAAAGTTCAGGGTCTCCCGGTCCTGCTCCCACAATGTAAACCTTTCCCATAGCAAATCTCCTTTTTATCTAACGATGAATATGCCTGACGGTGTAGGAACCGTAATCTCCTTTATTAACTGCCAGTTGTCCCTGCTGTATATTTTGAGCGAGTTGTCAAAGTAAGAGGACACGTAAAGCTTACTGCCGTCCTTTGAAAACCTCATATGCATTACTCTTTTGCCTGCCGGAAAGGTTTTTATTACCTGAAGTTTTTGTATATCTATTACGGATATCAGTTCGTCCCTGTCCCCGCTGTAGTTCACGACCGCAATTTTCTTGTCCGGAGATACGGAAATGAAAACGGGAAGACCTTCAAGCGGTATGTGTTTTTTAACTTCCATACTGTTTATGTCCACCACGTAAGCCCTTTTTTCTCCCACTGCCGGTATTAACGCTATGCCGTCAGCCACGCCCCACATACCGAAGTGTGGTATTTTGAAAACTACCTCTTCCTTGTTTCCCGTTTTGAAGGTGGCTTTCCTGTATTCAAAGCTGTCCAGATCAAGAATTCCCACGCCCCTTTCTTTGAAAAATCCCACTATATACCTGTTTCCGGATATTAGGGCGTCAAAGGGCATTTTTCCTGCGTTTTCAACCACGTGGACTTTTTCAAAATCCCTGTCTGCGTCAAGGACGAATATCTGGTCTTTGTCCATCAGGGAGAAAACAAGGAGGTTTTTATAGGGCTTTATCCCCACGTTTCTTGAACCTGTGTCTATGGTTTTGTAGATATCAAGGTCTTTGGTCAGTATGGATACCTTTTTTGGACTGTAGTGGGCTATGGCTATGTAATCTTTTATAAAAGTAAAACCTATTCCGCTGTTTCCCGGCTTTACTTTTTTTATCAGCCTGTCAGTTCTGTTGTCTATCTTTGAGAAATAGCCGTTTCTGGCTATACAGTAGCTAAAATCCCCGTCCGTTTTTACGATTGAATGGTTCAGGTTTCCAAGGTCTTTTATTTCCCCTTTGAATTTGCCGTCTTCTATTACCGCAAGGCTTCCCCTTTCCCTTTCCACCACGTACAGCTTTTCTGCCAGCGTTATCTGAAAAAGGAGTAAAACAGGCAGTATCAGATATAACATTCCGGGTCCTCCGCAAAGTAGTCTCCATAAACAGCATACGCCCTTGAACGGGAATTTCCATTACATACGTCAAGAAATTCACACTGTCCGCACCGACCTTTAACCGGTCTTGGGTGCTGGCGGAGTTTTGACAGTATTCCGTTTGAGTTCCATATTTCGTAAAAGTTCTTTTCCCTTATGTTTCCCAATTTGAAAGGGAAGTAAGTGTCCGGCTTTACGTATCCCCTGTGGTCTATGTCTGCTATCCTTACACCTGCCTGATTGCCCCCCCAGATTTTCAGGTTTTGGTACAGCAGTTCTGCCTTTTCCGGATACTTTTCTTTGAACTTTTCGTAAAGTACAACCGCATCAGCCTCGTTGTTCCCTGTGACAATATCTATCTTCCTGCCTTCTTCCACGTATTGGAAGCCTTTTTCTATAATTCCCTCAACTATTTTTCTGTAGTCGTCCTTTTCAGCCTGCGTAAGGTTTCTGCCCCTTCCCGAATATACCAGATGTGAAAAGTAAAGCTTTGGAATGTTTTCCTCCTCAGCAAGCTTAAAGATGAAAGGTATACTTTTGTAAGTCTGGGAAGTTATGGTGAAACGCATTCCCACCTTTATTCCCGCATCCCTTACAAGCCTGATTGCTTCCATAGAACGGCGGAACGCCCCCTCCATTCCCCTAAACCTGTCGTGGGTTTCCTCGTCCCCGTCTATACTTATTCCCACGTATGAAAAATGCTTTTTTATCAGGTCTATGTTTTTTTCGTTTATAAGCAGTCCGTTTGTTGATAATGTGGTGATAAAGCCGTTTTCGTTAAACAGCTGGGCTATATCAAACAGGTCTTCCCTTAACAACGGCTCACCGCCGGACAGTATCAGGTATTTTACTCTGGCTTTTTTCAGGTAAGGTATCTGCTGTTTTATCTCGTCTATGGTAATCTCGTCAGTCCTTACAGTGTTTGCGGAGGAGTAGCAGTGCTGACAGAACAGGTTGCACACATTTGTAAGGTTCCATATCAGTATCACTCCCGGAAAAGGTCTTACCTTTTCCCCGTTTAAGCTTTTCCGTATGTATTCAGTTATCCTCAGCATCTTTAAACTCCATCAGGTAAGAAACGACCGCCTCCAGCTCTTCAGGAGACAGGTTCAGCCTCGGCATTGCGTTCCTTTCGTAGCCAAGCTGTCTGTAGGTTGCCTCAGGGTTCATTATATGGGATATTATCGTGTCCCTGTCCCTGTGGTTTGCTATCCATTTAAACGAAGGTCCAAACGCCTCTTCCGTCTGGTGATGACAGCCCCAGCATTTTTCCATGAATACGTCCTTCCCAAGCAGGAAAGGTGCGTATTTACGGGATTTGTTTATTATGTTGTACTTTCCTATAGGTATGCTGGCAGGTATCCTTTTTACCAGCTGGAGTGTTATGGAGTCGTATATGAGAAGTGCTCCGTCCCTGTTGTATAGGCTTACATAAGCCAGATTACCGTCTCCGGAAAATTCGGTGTGGATTACCCTTTTACCTTTTTCCGTTTCCATCGTTTTTGTGTTGTAGCTGTTTTTATCAACCAGAACTACCTTGTCCTTCCCGTTGTCCGTCCACAGATACGGCGTGGTCGGGTGGGTTCTTACGAAAAATCCGTTCCCGTGTATGTCTATCTCCCTGTCAAACTTCCAGTTGTACATCTGCCAGACTGTTATGTAAGGCTTTCCTATGTGTGGCGTGGCAAAGTAGAAAACTCCCTTCCTGTACCAAAACGTGGCAGATGCAAGGTGCGGCATTCCTTCTATGGGATAAGAGAATATTTCCTGCCCGTCCTTTATCTGATATACGGTAAGGAGACTACCTTTCCTTGACGTTCCGACTATGTATTTTTCAAACGGGTCTATAAAAAAATCTTCGTAAGGCTCTTTTATTTGTTTGTATTCTATGTTGAAGTTTTTTGTATCCATAAAGCCCAGTAAAGGCTTGTCCCGGAAGGAGAATACTGCACCGTCCCTTGACCACAGCTCGTATATGGCTGATATTATGCCGTCCTGTTTTATTACCTTTACAGGTCTGAAGCTTTCAGCGTCAAGCACCACTATGGATTTGGGAAGCCAGCAGGATACGAGTATATAACTGCCTGTCCTGTCTAAAGAGATGTTCCTCAGGTAAACGCAAGCCCTTACCTTGCCGTAAAACCTGCCTTCGTCAATGTCGTACCTTCCAATCCATCCGTCCCTTGAAGGCACGTAAACCTTCCAGCCTGACGGTGAAAACTTCAGCCCTCCGTGTACGTTCCTGAAATCAAACTTGTCGTAAATCTGTGTACCTTCCATTATCCAGACTTTCTGGTGTCCCCTTTCTACAACGGCAACAACGTTCTTTATGTTTTTTACCGGCAGTTTTTTCCCTTTCCCGTCCCTGTTCAGCTGTATTGAGGATACGATTTTGTCTTCAGACCAGTTGATTTTGACAGGTGTTTTTATGTAAGCTACTATAGACTTTATTTCTTCCTCTGTTAATTGGGGAAAGGCTGGCATCTGTGTTGCCGGCAGACCGTTTTTGATGATCTTTATCAGTTTTTCTTCAGAATATTTTTTTAAAAATAAAGGTAAAAGAGGGGGAGCCACCGTACCGGCTCTGTCTTCCCCGTGGCAAGAGGCACAGTGTTTCCGGTACAGGTGGCTCCCTTTAGCCAACTCCCCTGCAAAGGCACCAAACGCAATCAGGAGGGTTAGCGGCAGCAGGACTATCGTTTTTACCATTAATAGATGTCCTTCATTGTGTTGTACACGTTAAACTTACCTGTAGGTGTTCTTACCCAGTCTCCGGTAATTTCCTTCTTCAGCTCCAGTGTCTTAGCATCGTAAACCAGTATTGCCGTAGGCTGATCCTTTTTACCCCATACGGAAATCCAGAACTCTGTACCGTCCTTGTTGAACTCTTCGTGAACAGCCCTTACGTTTTTGTACTTTTCAGGCACTTTAAGAGTTTTCACGTGCTCAAAGGTTATCTTGTCAAATACGAATATGCTTCTCTTCAGCTCGTCGTCCGGGTTAAGTGGTCTGTCAGCAACAAGGTACTTGGAGTTTGGATGTGTCTTGATAAACAGGTTTCCGCCACCTTCTCCCGGCAGGTCAAACCACTTAACAACTTTCCAAGCGTTTTCTGGGTGCCCTTTAGGGTCCGTTCCGATACAGGCTACCCTTTTCTCACCGATGTGTCCTGTACACCAGATTGGTCCGTACTTAGGATGGTCTATGTTCGCTCCCCTACCGGGGTGTGGTTTTGTTCCAACCTCAACTATAGCTTCAAGCTCTTTGTCTTTTGTGTCAATAACAACAACCTTGTTCCTTGCGTTAGCCGCAACAAGGAAGTACCTCTTTGACAGGTCCCAACCACCGTCGTGCAGGTACCTTTCCGCATCGATCATATCGATAGTAACCGTTCCCTTGTCCACCTTAGAGTAGTCAACCAGCCATACCTGACCTGACTCTTTAATGTTCAGAACCCACATTGGGTCGTAGTGTGATGCAACGATAGAAGCAACCCTTGCTTCCCTTACGAATTCTTGTGTGTCGTAAGTGTAAGAGCTTGTGGATACGATTTTCTTAGGCTCAAGTGTCATACCGTCAAGCACGACGAAAGATGGTGGCCAGTAGCAACCTACAACCGCATATTTGTCTTCGTATCCGTGGTACTTGGAAGTGTCTATAGACCTTGCGTCATAACAGGTCTTAACTTCAGCAACCTTGTCTGGAGTTTTCAGCCACAGGTCAATAACGGTAGCCTTTCCGTCCCTACCGATAGAGTACATGTACCTTCCTGATGCGGAAGACCTGAGGATGTGCACAGCAAATCCGGTGTCAACGATGTTAACCAGCTTCTTGGTGTCCCCGTCAACGATAGCAACCTTACCAACGTCCCTAAGGATTACGCCGAAGAAGTTCTGCCAGTTAAGGTTGTGCTGTGGCTTGGAAGGTCTGTCCTTAACAGGTATGTAAACCTTCCAGCTTTCCTTCATCTGTGCCATAGACATTTCAGGTGGAGGTGGTGGTGGGTGTTGCAGGTACCTTGCAAGCAGGTTGATCTCCTCTTTTGTCAGAATTCCCTGCTTACCCCAGTCAGGCATACCACCGGGAGTACCGTTGTAGATGAAAGCTTCCAGAGCGGCTGTGTTCAGCCCTCTCTCTTTCAGTCTTTCAGGTGTTAATGCCGGACCTGTTGCACCTTTTCTGAGCATTCCGTGACAGCCGGCACACCTGTCAAAGTAGATTTTGGCGGCCTTTTGCATCTCCTCCTTTGTCAGTGGTGGAGGACCTTCTTCAGCCTTCACAGGGCTTGTAGCCATAGCTACCACACCCATTGTGAGGACGGCACTTGCAAGTCCGCCTGTCAGTTTCTTTACCCTCATCATTACCCTCCTTGTAGAGTTTTATCCAAAGTTAAATTAATACTTGTAATCAAGCTGTACCCAGAACTTGGTTGTGTCCTTAGTACCGTTTAAGCTACCGCCTGTGAAATATCCGTTGTCAGCGTTGTAGAACGCCGCCTTTGTAAGGAAGGACAGCCTTTTTGTCAGCTTTTTAGCGTACAGAAGGTCAAACTCAGAACCTATGCTTTTTCCA
>JAADDT010000034.1 GCA_013153765.1 Aquificota bacterium | reverse complement strand
AAAACTTTAGGCATAGAAAAGTCTTATATAGATAATTTTTTGTGAATGCTACTTGAAATAAAACGGTAGAAATTTTATTTTAATAGACAGGGCTACTTGGAAAGGGAATAGGATTTTGCATTTTGAATAGAAAATATATTTTTGTGTGAAGTGGCTTTTTGCAGTGTTTGGCGAGGATATAATAGAAAATATAATTGCATTACTGCCGATTTGATGCAAAAAAGTGCCTTCAGCGGGCAGTTTGTCAGACAGCTAATAACCGCTGAAACAGGCAAAACTACTTGCCAATTTCAATTTTTTTTGCTAATTATAATTAACAGGTTCTATTTGAACTAAGTGGGGTAGAAAGAGTGTACTTTTCAGTTTGTTACTCATTCTAAATATGTGTTCTATTTGAACTAAGTGGGGTAGAAAGTCATCTTAAAAGCCTCCTTTTACCTGATTTTGTGTGGTTCTATTTGAACTAAGTGGGGTAGAAAGCTATGATAGAGATGGCCAGTAAGCTAAGAGAACTGGAGTTCTATTTGAACTAAGTGGGGTAGAAAGATTTACAGGTCTAAGAGACACGCCTGGAGACTACACAGTTCTATTTGAACTAAGTGGGGTAGAAAGAAGACTTAGTGGAACAGGCAGAATTGGAAGACTTGATTGTTCTATTTGAACTAAGTGGGGTAGAAAGATTCCCATGCGTTTTATTCCATGTTTTAATAGTGTCTGTTCTATTTGAACTAAGTGGGGTAGAAAGGAATTTTTTGAAAAACTCTGGATTCAGGTAGTTAATGTTCTATTTGAACTAAGTGGGGTAGAAAGGAAGATATTACAGTTTCACAGTGGGCAGATAAGTACAGGTTCTATTTGAACTAAGTGGGGTAGAAAGAGACTAAAAGCATAAGGAATGGCAGGGGCTAAAAGTTCGTTCTATTTGAACTAAGTGGGGTAGAAAGGAGAATAGAGACACAGCACCGTTTAGCCTTGAGATTTGTTCTATTTGAACTAAGTGGGGTAGAAAGGTTGCTTTCTAACCTTTTCTAAAACTTTTAACGCTTGTTCTATTTGAACTAAGTGGGGTAGAAAGCTGGCTAGACCAGAGCTCTACAGAAGAGGTTTTAGGCGTTCTATTTGAACTAAGTGGGGTAGAAAGGATGTTGTCGCTCCGAGTTTAGATGACGCTTTAACTGTTCTATTTGAACTAAGTGGGGTAGAAAGAATTTTTCAATTACATCTGATGCTTCCTTCATTACTGTTTTATCTGAACTAAGTGGGGTAGAAAGTGCGAAGGAACAGGGATATGTTTCTATACAGGAACAGGTTTTATCTGAACTAAGTGGGGTAGAAAGCCAGCTGAAATAAAGTATCTCACTCCTTCTTTGTCTGTGTTTTATCTGAACCATGTGGATAGAAAGGTTTCGGAGGTTTTAAAAAAAGTCAGAGATAGCTGATATTAATGTTTTAAAATCAACGTTATGGATATTTAACTCTGGAATGGAATAAGAACCGTTTATGGGGATTTGTTTTAAATCCTCAAGGGATTCTTTTCTTAAAACGGCGTGATCTAAAAATACCAGTTCATAATCTTTGTTTAAAACAAGCTGTCCATAAACACCATACTCGTTTTCAATTTCCTCAAGTAATTCGTCCTGTAATAACGGTTTGCTGTTGACAGCTTCAAGCCATATGTATCCGTAATATAAAGCTTCCTTGTCTATTTTTAGTCTAATACTTCCGCTCAACCGCTTTCCTTTGTTTAAAATTTCTCATAGAAATATTTTAGTATGATTTATGTCTTCCATTTTTATTGAAATCGGGAATATCTTATAATTAATAAAATTTGATTGGAGTTGGAGGAGATAGATGATAGAAGCAAAGCCTGAAACGATAGAAAAGATGAGGAGGTTTGCGGAAACTTTTGCCGAAAGGTCTGGGACTGTCGTCAATCCGAACAAAGAGGCGGCGGAGGCTGTGATAAAGGGGCTTGCCGCTCACGTTGACGAGTTGGGAAAACCACTTTGTCCCTGTAATTTTTATCCGGACAAGTATGAAGAGGTAAAAAGAAGAAGATGGATATGTGCCTGTGATGAGATGCAGGTGTTTAAATACTGCCACTGCTTGCTTTTCACGACGCCGGAAGGACTGCCTATTACCGAATACCTTCCCGAATGGCACGAAGGCAGGCAGATTTACGGTCTGGTAAAGGACCCAAATCCGGACAAGGGAAGGGCTTTGTCAAAGCCGGAAAAGATTTACGAGGTTCTGAAGGAATACGTGGAAGAAAGGGGACTTGACATACCTGACGAAGAAATATGGAAGTTTGCTTACGAAACTGCTAAAAAGAAAAAGTAATGATCGTAAGGTTTGTTTTAGGCTTTGTTTTTCTGGTTGTGGGCATTATAGGGGTAATATTCCCTGTTCTGCCCGGTATTCCCTTTCTCATACTTTCGGCATTTTTTTTCGGCTTCCTTTCCCGTGAAAAGGTGATTAAATACATGAAAAAGCTTAAAACTTCGGACAAAAATTCCACCTTTAACCGGGTTATAAACCACATTCTCATAAAATACGTTTACAGGAAAGAACCTATTAAAACCAGATGATTACAGTTTTTTCAGGTATTCTTCTATCGGCTGTGGCATTTCTTTTAGGCTAACGTCTATCCTTTTTCCCGTTCTTGGGTGGTCAAATGCAAGCCTGTATGAGACGAGGGCGTGGTAGGGCAGTTTTTCCGAAAACTCCCTTGCAAGGTCTGATTTGAGGGAGGATTTTTTGAAGCCGTAGGTTCTGTCGTTCAGTAGAGGGTGTCCTATTTCGGAAAAGTGAACTCTTATCTGGTGGGTTCTGCCGGTGTGGAGTTTAACGTCCACAAGCGTAAGGTTGTGGTCTTTCCACCTTTTTTCCGTCCAGTACTCTGTAAGGGCGTCCCGCAGGTTGGTGGCTGTTGTTCCCATTTTTTGCCTGTTGTATATGGAGCGTCCTATGGGAAGGTCTATTATGCCGTGATCCTTTTCCACTATTCCGGACACTACCGCTTTATACCTTTTGTCCACTTTCCTTTCCTGAAACTGTTTTTGTAGCTCCTTGTGGGCAAATTCCGATTTTGCCACAACCATCAGACCTGCAGTATCCTTGTCAAGCCTGTGGACTATGCCTGCTCTTTCCCTCCCTCCGTACTGGGAGACGTTTTTAAAGTGGTAAAGCAGGGCGTTCACAAGCGTGCCTGAAGTGTGTCCCGGTGAAGGGTGGACTACCATACCTGCCGGCTTGAATATGACCGCAAGGTCTTCGTCCTCGTACCTTACGTCTAAAGGTATGTTTTCCGGCTGTATTTCTAAGGGCTGTGGCGGAGGGATTGTTAAAAGGACTGTGTTTCCGGATTTTAGTTTTAGGGACGGTTTTTTGACTGTCTGTCCGTCAACCTGAACCATACCTTCTTTTATAAGCTTCTGGTAATAGGAACGGGAAAATTCCGGGTATGCTCCTGCCAAAAACTGGTCAAGCCTTTTTCCTCCTTCTTCAACCTGAAATGCAAGCTGTTCCTTTTCCATTTTTACTGTCCGGACAGACCTTGATAAACCTTTTCCACGTTAAACCTGATCATCTCCGTGTAGTTGTTGTTTATGCCGAACGGGTCAAGGAAGGTAATTTTTACGCCGGTCTGTTTTTTTATCATTTCTCCGTACTTTTTGTTGTAAAACTGGACGGCGGCGAAGATTGTTTTTATTTTTTCTTTTTTAATCAGGTTGATTATTTTTAAAATGTGTTTTGGCGTAGGCTCCCTTCCGTGTCCCGCTTCTACGACGGCTGTGTATTCAAGACCGAAAGCCTGCGTAAAGTAAGGCCATACGTAGTGGTAAGAGATGAACTTTTTGTTGGGCAGGTTTTTTATTTTTTCCCTGCCGTAGTTTTTTACCGCTTCCACCTGCCGTATGAAGCTCTGCAGGTTTTTTCTGTAAAGGGCGGTGTTTTCAGGGTTTATACTTTCAAGCTTTTTTTCTATAAATCTGGCTATTATAACTGCGTTGTCAGGGTCAAGCCAGAGGGCAGGGTGTACGTGGTGGTCTTCCTTTATTAGTTTTAAGCCTTTTATGTTTATTACTTTTACAAGCCTGTCCTCCGGTATGGCTTCCAGTAGTCCGGACAGGTCAGGCTCTCCGCTACCTATGTAAACAAAAAGGTCGCTTTTGTAAGCCTTCTG
This sequence comes from Aquificota bacterium, assembly GCA_013153765.1. Taxonomy (GTDB): domain Bacteria; phylum Aquificota; class Aquificia; order Aquificales; family Hydrogenothermaceae; genus Persephonella_A. The sequence continues at coordinate 8,312 of JAADDT010000034.1, read as the reverse complement.
CAGGTCTGATACTTTCGGCTCGTAGGTGTGGAGGGAGGCTGAAGGTGGTATCAGGTAGTCCACTTTTGTTCCGGTTATTGCCGATACGATGTCCGCAATTGGTTTTACCGTTGTAAACACCTTAACCTGACCAAAAGATGCCGTAAACAGGATTAGGAATGTAAGGAAGTATTTATGCATCTTTTTTCCTATACTCCTTTTCAAGTTTTTCTACCGTCTGCTTCAGTTTTTCGGAAAGCTGTGGTAGGAACTGGACAGTTTTTTCTATGTCCTTAAGCTGTTGTGGTAGTTTTTCAAAGCTGTTTAAGGCTTTTTCCCTTATTTCTTTAAGGCTCGGCAGTTCTGCCGTAAGCTTTCCGTCTTTTATAAACTGTTTCAGGAGAGGCTTTCCACCTTCCACAGTTTCGTCGTAAACCGTGATAATGTCCTTTTCTATTTTCCCTTCCTTGAAAATCCTGTATATCTGTTTTTTGTACGGAAGTGTTTTCTTTTTGGTGCTGAATTTCATTACAGGTCTGCCGTCGTATTCCACAAGCTTGTAGGCACAGTCCAGATAGGGCAGGTCTGCGGATACCACAAGCTCCGTTCCCATTCCCCAGCCGTCTATCGGTGCTCCCGCATCTAATAGCTGTTTTATTTTGTACTCGTTTATCCCTCCACTTGCTATTATGACGGCGTCCTTAAAGCCTTCCCTGTCCAGTATTATCCTTGCTCTTTTTGACAGGGTAAGTAAGTCCCCGCTGTCTATCCTTATCCCTTTAAACCTGTCCAGTCCAAGCTCCCTTACCGATTTTATTGCGTTGTAAACGCCCTGTATGGTGTCGTAGGTATCAACGAGGAGTATTGAGTTTTCCGGATAGACCTGAAGGAAGTTTTTAAACGCTTCCACCTCGTCCCTGTGGGCAAGTATGAATGAGTGTGCCATCGTGCCGAATACGGGTATTCCAAACTCCTTTCCCGCAAGGACGTTTGATGTGCCTGCAAAACCTCCTATGTACGCCGAACGGGAGGCTTTCATACCTGCGTCCGTTCCGTGTGCCCGCCTTAAGCCGAAGTCAACCAGCATCGTTCCTCTGGCTACCGAGTAAGCCCTCATGGCTTTTGTTGCCACCAATATCGGGTGCTGTAGTGTGTTTATCAGGAATGTTTCTATTATTTGTGCCTGTATTAGCGGAGCTTCAACCTGAACGACCGGCTCGTTGGGAAATACTACCTCCCCTTCTTCAACTGCGTAAAGGTTTCCGGTGAAGCGGAAGTTTTTAAGGTAGGACAGGAACTCCTTTTCAAAAAGACCGGTGGAGTGGAGGTAAAGGACGTCCTCGTCCGTAAACCTGACGTTCAGCAGGTAGTAGATAAGCTGTTCCAGACCGGCGTTTATGAAGTAAGACCTGTTTTCCGCAGGTCTTATGTAAAAATCAAATACCGCCGTCCTGTTCATACCTTTTTTAAAATAGACCTGTGCCATAGTAAGCTCGTACAGGTCTGTAAGGAGGGACATGTTGTCTTCGTTGACAAAACCGAACTTCATCTTTTTTCCCTCTTTTCCTCAAGGAGGGTTTTCAGGCTGTCTGACAGTTTTGTAATACTGCCGGCTCCCATTATTACGACCACGTCGCCGTTTTTCAGTATGTTTTTAAGCAGACTTGCTGTTTTTTCCAAGTCCGGTGCAAAGTAAACGGGCTTTCCGCTTTTTTCCCTGACGTCCTGTGAAAGCCTTTCTCCGCTTACGCTGTCTATAGGCTTTTCCCCTGCCGGGTATATTTCGGTAATAACGCTCAAGTCCGCCCCGTCAAACGCTTCCGTAAATCCTTCGTAAAGGGAAAAAACTCTGGAATACCTGTGCGGCTGGAAGACGGCTACTATCCTGTTTTCCGGATACATCTCCCTTGCCGCCTGAAGGGTGGCTTTTATTTCCGTCGGGTGGTGGGCGTAGTCGTCAATTATCACTATGCCGTCGTCGTACTTTACTTCAAACCGCCTGTTTGCGTTCTGGAAGTTTTCAAGGGTTTCTTTTATAACGCAGAAGGGAACGCCAAGCTCGTAGGCTATGCTTACGGCAGAAAGGGCGTTGTAAACGTTGTGAATTCCCGGTATTGACAGGTGTATTTCTCCAAAGTCGTTTATTTTGAAGGAATATCTGCCGTCCTTCAACTGTAAGTCGTAAGCCCTTATGTCCGCATCTTCAGAAAGACCGAACTTTATTACCTTTTTTTCTATTTTAGGTAGAATGTCCTTTACGTTTTGGTCGTCCACGTTTACGGCCACAGCCCCGTAGAAGGGCACCTTGTTTGCAAACTCTACGAATGCTTCTTTTATTTCCTCAAGGTTTCTGTAAAAGCCCAGATGCTCTTTGTCTATGTTGTTTATGGATACGATTGTTGGCGTCAGTTTCAGGAAAGAACCGTCGCTTTCATCACTTTCCGTCACGATAAAGTCCCCAGAACCTAACTTTGCGTTGCTTCCGTAAGCCTCAAGCTTCCCCCCTATTACTACGGTCGGGTCGTATCCTGTCTTTCCCAGTATGGAACCTATCATTGAGGTGGTGGTTGTTTTGCCGTGGCTACCTGCCACAGCTATGCCGTATTTAAACCTCATCAGTTCGGCAAGCATTTCTCCCCGTGGTATGGTAGGTATTCCAAGCTCTTTAGCCCTTAAAAGCTCCGGATTGTCCCAGTTTACGGCGGAGGAATACACAACCACGTCAGCCCCTTCCACGTTTTTAGGGTCGTGTCCTATGAAAACTTTAGCTCCCATCTCACGGAGGTTTTTTACCGTCTGGCTTTCCTTCAGGTCAGAACCGGAGACGGTAAAGCCCTGATTAAGCAAGACCTGTGCAATACCGTTCATTCCGGAACCGCCTATCCCTATAAAATGTATGTGTCTTACCTTTCCTCTAAACATCAAAATCTCCCGGCGTCTTTTTATCCTTATAATTTTATAATAAGAAAGCCATTTAGATGGTTTTGTTGTAGTATATATAAAATGGAAAAAAAGGCAATACGGGAAATAATCTTTACTGGCAAGGTTTTATACAGGGAAGGTCTGGTAAACTCCCATGCAGGAAACATAAGCGTAAGGGTGGGAGACAGTATTCTTATAACGAGAACAGGTGCTATGCTTGGCTACCTGACGGAAAGGGATATTGTAAAGGTGCCGGTTTACAGGGAAAGCGAAAGGGACAGGGAAGCCTCTTCGGAGCTTGTAGTCCACAGGGCGGTTTACAGGAAGACGGATTACACGGCTGTAATACACGCCCATCCCGTAAACGGCGTGGTCTTAAGCTTTCTGGTTGAGAACTCCTTCACTCCCGTTGACAACGAAGGAAGGCTGTTTTTAGGTGAGGTGCCTGTCCTGTCCCCGAACCTGCCAAGCGGGTCGCAGGAGTTGGCTGAAGCGGTTTCGGAATTTTTTAAAAACAGTGGTAAAAACGTGGTTTTAATAAAAAAACACGGCTCTTTTGTAGCCCATAACTCCCTTAACTACGCCCTGAAGCTGACTTCAGACCTTGAGTTTTGCAGTAAGGTTTATATTACGCTTAAAGGAAGCGGTTATGAATTATGACAGGTTTTCAGATTTGATAACGAAGGTGTGGTTCTACCTGCTGATTGCGGTTGGGATAGTGGTTTCCATATCCGTTTCCCTCATACTGTTTGTTGCTTTGCTTGTTATCGTGCTTATAACCGTGCCTTACCTGTGGTACTTAAGGTGGAAGACAGAAAAAAGCCTTGAAGACAGGGATTTACGGAGAAAAATAAGAAAACAGCTGAAGGATTTGTAAAGGAAGGAGGGCTGTGTAGCCCCCCGGTAGGTTTATGCCCCTTCAGGTCTTTTAACGTCGTACAGTATGTCGTCCGTTGGGTGTCTGTAAAGAGGCATGTCAAGTCTTTTCTCGTCAAGGTAGTGTCCGATAAATCCGATTGTTCTGCCAAGCACGAAGAAAGCGTTAAACGCCCCTGCGTTTATCAGCTCGTCAATCTCTTCGTCCTTGTAGCCTAAAGCCCTGAACATGTCCACAAGCAGAACACCTATCGTTCCGTCAACGTTCAGTATCAGGTTTTCCTTCTTGGAGGTGGTAACCTTTTCAACCTCAAGTGCGTAGTCTAACAGCTCTGTGCTTGGGAAGTGTTCCTTCGCAAAGTTTTTCAGAAGCTCAACTCTCTTGTCCGGATTTTTGGTGGACTTTATCCTGTGTCCAATTCCCGGTATAGGTATCTTTTCAACCTTTTTCATGTAGTCAACGAACTCAACAGGGTCCATTCCTTTTTCTTTTGCCATCTTGAAGTATTTTGCCGCCCCGTCAATAGCTCCACCGAACCTTGGTCCTATAGTAAGGATACCTGTAACGATGGAGGACATAAGGTCTTTTCCTGCCCTTGCGGTAACCTTGGTGTTGTGTGCTCCGGAAACGGCAGGACCGTGGTCTGCAACGACCTTTATAACCATATCAAGGAAGTTTGAAGCCCATTCCGGGAATTTCTTCTTAAACCAGAGCAGTCCGATAACGTCAGCTATGGAGTATCCCTTTTCCACCACTTCAGATATGGGAACTCCGCAGTAGGTAGCCTCTTCGCCCCTGTCGTCCGAGATGGTACATATGAAGTTGGTAGGTCTTCTTACCTTGCCGGCTTTCACAGCCTTTGCGTAGTCTTCAGGTATTGGCGGTACTTCCGGCTCCACAATGTCCGGTATTTCCCCTTTTGCGTGGAGTTCTTCGTAAACGCCCCTTATCAGCTCCGGCAGTTCGTTAAACGATGTGGGAACTAACGCACCGGCTTCCCTTAATGCGGCGTTTTTGGCGTCAGCCGTTTCCGCTTCAGCTCCGGCTTTTGCCCCTGCGTGTCCAAACTGGACTTCACCGCCGAAATGTTTTGATATTGTTCCGATACACCACGCTATTACAGGTTTTGTGATTTTACCTTCCTTGATGGCTTCAGCAACTCTCAGCTCCAGCGTTCCGCCAACTTCCCCAAGCAGAACCATAAACTTGACCTGAGGGTTTTTCTCGTATCTGAGCATGTGATCAAGGAAGTCAGTTCCCGGATACCTGTCTCCACCGATTGCTATACCTTCAGCAATACCGTTTGCGTTCCTTGCTATAACGTTTGAAAGCTCGTTAAACAGCCCTCCAGACCTTGTAACAAGCCCTACAGAGCCGGGTCTGTGCAGTTTTGAGTTTACAATGTTCTCTATCGTTCCTCCCGTGTTGGCTATCCTGAAAGCTCCCGGTGCAATACCTCCAACGGTAGCAGGACCTATCAGCCACTTTCCAAGCTCTTTGGCTTTTATCCTCATAGTCCTTGCAAACCTTTCAGGAATACCTTCGGCTGTGATGGCGATAGTCCTGATCGTTGGAATGTCCAGTGCTTCCATAGTCACGTCGTAAGCCGTTCTGAAGGACGCAAAGTTCAGCAGTACGTCAGCTTCAGGGAAGTCTTTAGCCGCTTCAGGCGTTGACCTGTATATGGGTATCATTATCTCGTTCGTGCCGTAGAAAAACTTGTCAAACTTCCTTGACTGGGTGGGAGCTACGATTGCCACTACGGAAGGCTCCCTTCCAACGACGTAGTCGTAATCAAGCATCCTTTGGATGGCGTTCCTGTTAAGGTTCCAAAAGATCGCTTTCGTGTTTCTATCAAACAGTAAGTAGTCAGGCTTGCTCATTAGTTAACCTCCTTAATTTCCTATTTTTACTTATGCCACTTTGTTTTCTTCTATGGCTTTTTTGACTATTTCTGTCATGTGGGTTTCAGGTCCGTAAACCTCTATAGGAATGCCCAGCTCTTCAGCCGCTTCCTTAATTCTTTTCAGACCTATTTCGTAGTTTGGACCGCCCCTTCTGACGTAAACCTTTATCCCCACGTCCTTCAGCTTGTCGGCGTATTCCTTCATAGCGTCAATTATTCCTTCAAAGGTTTTCGCAACGTCGGTGAAGTTTGCTATTGCTCCGCCTATTATAAGTATCTTGTCCCCTTCAGGGTGTTTGTTTCTCGTCATCAGGTCAAATACGGTTTTCACGTACTCCCTCGTTTCTGCCCTTGTCGGGTTTCCTGAATACTCACCGTAGTTTGCAAGCTCCTTAACAGCCCCAAGGTCAGCAACGGTATCCGAGTAAACGACCGAAGCACCTCCACCGGCAACCAGCGTCCATATTCTACCTTCAGGGTTCAGTATGGTAAGCTTTAAGGAAGCTCCGGACTTTTCGTCCATCTCCTTGATGTATTTTTCCTCAGGAGTAAGCTCCCTTCCAAATCCGGCAGGGAAGTCAAGCTCTCCCCACTTTCTACCGGCTACGAACTGTGCAGTGTCGTCAACTCTTCCCACAAAGTCAAGTGGATATACCTTGTCCCCTACTATAACCAGCGGGTTAATCTCAAGGTAAGTAAAGTGAAGGTCTTTAAACAGCTTGTAAAGTCTATAAACGAAGTCAGCGTATTTTTCCCTGTCCTTGATGTCAGCAGGCACGTTTTCTTCTATCAGCTTTTTAATCTCCTCGTCAGAAGCGTTGATAGGTATCCTTACCTCAACAACCTTGTCCCAGTTTTCCTCAACGTCTATTCCGCCGAACGCTGACATATAAATAATGTCCTCGTCTTCGTCCGTGGTGATAGCCACGTAGTACTCCTCCTCCGGCTGGTGCGGTACGAAAGGCTCTACCAAGAAGTGGGTAAGGTATCCTTTTACTCCGTTAATCTCAACCTCTTCAGCCATTTTTTGCTTTATCCATTCCTTTGCGTCTTCCCAGCTGACGTCCCCCGGTTTTTCCTTTTTAAACAGGATTAGACCTAACTTCCCCCTCTTTCCGAAAAGCATGTCCGGTTTTGCAACCAGAGGCGTTTCCTTCAGCCAAGGGTGTTCTTCCGGAAGTCTGTCAAGATCAGTTTCCGGAGTGATAAGGACGGACTTAAAGTCATAACTGAAAGCATCACCGAAGTAATCCTCCCAGTTTTGAGCTAAAATTCTTTTTCCGTCGTACTCCCTAATACCTCGTTGAGCCATTATATCCTCCTCACATTTATAGGATTTTTTAAATTATATCAGACAAATAAAAAGGGACGCTTCCCTTTTCAGAGAAACGCCCCTATCAGAAAGACTAAAGTTATTTTTGTAAACTTCCAACTTATCTACGACTGTAAAAGCCCGTCAATAATTCTGTTAAGTGTGGCACTTGGTCTCATAGCCCTTTCAGCCTTTTCGTCGTCAGGGTGATACCAGCCACCGATGTCTGTAGGCTTACCTTCAGCCGCCCTTATCTCCTCAAGGATTTTTTCCTCGTTTTCCTTCAGGTCTGCGTAAACTTTGGAGAACTTCTCCGCAAGCTCCTTGTCTTCCGTCTGTGATGCTAAAGCCTCCGCCCAGTAAAGTGCAAGGTAGAAGTGTGAGCCCCTTGTGTCAAGCTGTCCCACTTTCCTTTTTGGAGTTTTGTCGTTGTCAAGATACTTGCCTATTGCCTTTGACAGTGCTTCAGCAATAACCAGTATCCTTGGGTTGTCCTTCTGGTGCAGTGCTTTAAGCTGTTTGTATGCAAGCTTGAGAGATTCTTCAAAAGCCAGATACTCACCTAAAGAGTCCCACCTTAAGTGTCCCTCTTTTATGAACTGTTCAACGTGTTTTGGTGCAGAGCCACCTGCTCCGGTCTCAAACACACCACCGCCGGCTATAAGCGGAACGATGGACAGTGATCTTGCAGATGTGCCGACCTCAATAATAGGGAACAGGTCTGTAAGGTAGTCCCTTAAAACGTTTCCTGTGACGGATATTGTGTCCTTACCTTCCCTGAACCTTGCAAGTGTAAACTTCATAGCGTCTGCAGGTGCTTTTATGTACCAGTCAACGTCCGAAAGGTCGTATTTTGGAAGCTCCTCTTTCACCTTTTCTATAAGGTTCTGGTCGTGTGCCCTGTATTCGTCAAGCCAGAACACGATAGGCATTCCTGCATCTTTAGCCCTGTTTACAGCCAGCTTTATCCAGTCCCTTATTGCTATGTCCTTTGTGATGCAGGACCTGTAAATATCCCCTTCGTTTACGCAGTGCTCCATAAGGACATTTCCTTCCTCGTCAACCACTTTCATGGTGCCGTCGGCAGGTGGGAAGAAGGTCTTGTCGTGTGAGCCGTATTCTTCGGCTTTCATAGCCATCAGACCGACGTTCTGGACAGTTCCTATCTGTGTAGGGTCAAACTGTCCCCTTGCCTTTATGTCCTCAACTATCTCCTTATACATGGTTGCGTAAGACCTGTCAGGTATGCACAGGACAGTGTCGTCCGTCTCACCTTCAGGTCCCCAGCCCTGCAGACCGTTTTTGATCACGGCAGG
>JAADDT010000007.1 GCA_013153765.1 Aquificota bacterium | reverse complement strand
TCAACTATTCTTGACGGGATTGAAAGACACATGGTTTTCCTCCTTTAGACAAATATTCCGCCGAAGGCTACGTTCTGCCTGTCAACAGGTAGCTTCCTGTTTAAATACAGGTTTTTTTCCTTGCCCAATGCGTTTATCAGCTTGCCGGCGGTTATAGGCTCTGTAAGTAAATCCCCTGCCAGTGCCACGTTTTCTATTTTCAGTTTTGAACATATGGTTAGGGTCTGGTTTATTATCCAGTCTCCAAAGCCTTCCAGAACGGAAAATGCCACCATATCCTTTTCGGCTCCAGCCAGCTTATACGACAGGACGCTCTGAATTAGTTTCCTCCAGTCTAAAAGAAACCTGCCCCCTTCTTCAACAAGGAGGTAGTCTATCCTTACTCCCTTTTTTCCCTGAAAGTTTACAGCCTCCTTTGATAAAAACAGGAAAGGCTCTTCAAAATAGTCCGCATCTTCGTAAGGAAAGGTCTCCAGCAGGAAGGAAACGGCGTTGAATACTGCCGTTATGTTTGAAGACAGTTTGTAGTTTTCCGTCAACAGGGAGTTTCCAATCCTGCCGTAAAGGTCTGGATATTTGCGGGAAAAGTTTGCAATAAGCCTTTTGCCCTCTTCCGAGTGGCTTTCTATCTGTTTGATTATCCAGTGGACTGTCTGCTTCAGGTCAGGGTAAAGCCTTAACGGTTTTACCTCAATTACGGGAGTAAACGGTCTGGTGTGTGATTTTACGCCTATGATGTTGTGGTCTGAATATTTTGACAGGTAAATACCTGCCGCAGGTTGTTCCAGTATGTTATGCTCCCCAAGGACGGAAAGGACTGCCCCCTGAAAGTCGTAAAACTTTTTCTTCTCTTTGTAAGGTGTTTTTACCTCCTCCTCCAGACCGTTAAGGACTGACAGGCTGTTTATACTGTCCACAAAGTCTTCAAGCTGGTTTAATATTTTTTCCTTTTTGTCTATCAGGTATTCTCCGTCTCCCAAATCAAGTGCGGCGTACTCGCCGGCTATGGACAGGTTTCCCGTTTTTTTACTTTTTACGATTGACGGCAGAATGCCCTTTTCACCGCTTTCTATGATTATGTGGCTGTCAATAACGATGCAGGTTGTTTCCTCCTGCAGGTTCACCACCGGCAGGTCTGCCTCTATGTGGAACTCTATCAGCTCTACGGCGTTTTCCTGAAAATCCCCTATAAAAACGAAATCAACGCCCTTTTCCTTCAGGTAAGCTGAAAGGATAAGCAGTGGCGGTGTGTCCGGCAGTTTTGCCTTTATAAAACCAAAGGGTGATACGGCGTTTCTTTCCTTAAAGTTTTCCGAAGGCTTCAGGTACAGGATAGGTTTTTCCTGTGATGCAAGCACTTTTTTCTCAAGCTCGGACAGGACAAGGTATCTGTCCAGCACGTCAAAGCCGGTAAACATTACGGTTATAGGTTTTCTTTTTTCAAAAAGGTTTTCCCTTAAGGCGGATAGATTTTTTTCGTTTATCAGACCTATCAGCTTTGTCCCGTTCTGGGTGTAAATTTTTAGAATTTTTCCTTCCTTTAACAGCCCTGCCCCTTCGCCGAAAAGCAGTGCGGTTTTTTCACCGTCAAAGCCGTATTTTTCCGCGTTTTTGTTTTTCAGGTAAAAATGGGTAAAACAGTTGTGGCAGGCTGTAAGCGGGTAGCCGTGTCTGAAGCTGTTTTTGTTTTCAACTTCAGTTTTACAGTCGTTGCAGGTGTTGAAAAACCTGAACTGGGTGTTTTCCCTCGTGAAGGGATACCTGTGGAGGTATGCGTACTGGCTTCCACAGTAATTGCAGGAAATAAAGGGAAAGTGATACCTTCTGCCTTCCCTGTCAAACAGCTCCTTCAGGCAGGAAGGACAGACTGACAGGTTTTGGGGTAGCAGGTTCAGGTCTGTTTTTATCTTAAAGTCTTCTGTGATGAAAGGTGATATTGGCTCTACCGTTTCAACGGAAGCATCGGACATAAAAAGTGAGTAAGGCAGAAGTTCTCCCAGCTCCTTTGAAAAGCCCTGCAGTTTTTCCAGCGGTGCAGATACTATTATTTCAACCTTATCTTCCTTTTTCGTCAGAAATCCCCTTATTCCGTGCCGGTCTGCTATCTGCTTTACCATTTGAAGGAGGGTGTCATTACCTTTCAGGTATTCAAAGGATATTTTCAAGCCCACTTCTTCAGGTGTTTTCATCGCCTATCCTCTTGTCCGAAAGCTGACCGTTGTAAGAACCGAAATGTTTCATAACCACTTCCTTCAGGGTGTAGTTTTTTACCTTTTTGTGGCTTACTCCTATCCTTTCAAGCTCCTTTAGTATCTGGTGGATTACCGTTTTGAAAGGCTGTCCCTCAAGTGTTTCTGTAAGCCCTATTTCAGACCTGTCAATCAGCTCGGGAACGACGCCTATTACCACCGTGTCAGCCATCTTTCCCGTCAGTGGCGTAAGCTCCAGCATTTGGAGGACTTCAACCTCGTGAGCCGTCTGGTGGTAAGAGGAAAGTCCGGAAAGCTGGTCAGGTGTTAGCCTGTAAACGGAACCGGCTTTATCGTTTACAGACAGGGTATCAATCAGTATGATGTGGTCGTATTCGTGCAGGTATCCCATCAGACCAAATCCAAGTGTGCCTGCGTCTATCAGGTCTATCTCCGGTGAGAATGTGTAGTTTTCCTGAAGGTATTTTACGGCAAAAACGCCTATACCTTCGTCTTTAAAAAGGACGTTCCCGACGCCCACAACTCCTATCTTTTCCATACGGTCTCCGTTTCAGGGTTGTACAATGATTATAAATAGTAGAACGGTATATTGGAAGGGTCGTTTTTACAAAAGCAGGCGGAAAAAGGGTTTATTTTTCCACCTTTTTAAACTTGTATCCGCCGAATACTATTGCCATATCACCTTCACGCCAGAATATAGTCCTCCAGACCTGATAATAAACGTGGAACACTGTCCAGACTATAATTATCCACATTGTTATGTGGTGGACTATCCTTACTCCGTGGAAACCACCGAATATCCATAGTGTCCAGTCTGTAGCCACGTGTAAAAGCCAAGGCCACCACGCTCCTATGGAGGACTCGCCGTGGTACAGTCCCCATACATACATCTGCAGTCCTGTAAACAGCATAAGCAGTAATAACAGGTGGAGTATAGTAAAGTAAACTGCGTTAAAGCTGTCCAGCTTTGAACTGTCAAAGTTTTTCCTTCTGTTTAGGGTGATAAGGTTTATAAATACCTCAAAAAACTCTTTTACGTTTTGTGGTGTGGGAATTACCTTTTTTATCGGCTTTTCAAACCTGCTGAAGAAGTACAAATAAACGATTACGATGGAGGTAACGTCAAGGAGTATGGCGGCTATAAAGTGTATCCACCTGTTGTAAGCCATCACGTACTTGTGGACAGCCGGCTCTGAAATAAGGGTCTGGTAGTAAGGGTGTCCTATGTAAAGACCTGTAATAACAGCCGCAAGTATGGATACTGCGTTTATCCAGTGTATAATCCGCATTGTTGCGGTCATTCTTTTTACTCTTTTATACATAACCGGTTCCTCCAGACTTATAGGAGACAGGCTCCGCCAACAGGCTCAACCTTGTAAACGCCAAGCTCCCTGCCTTTTGCATCTATCACGTGGACGGCACAGGCGATACACGGGTCAAAGGAGTGGATAGTCCGCAGTATCTCAAGTGGCTGGTCCGGGTTAGCCATTTTAGTTCCTATCAGGGAGGCTTCGTAAGCTCCCATCCTGTTTTTGTAGTCCCGTGGTGCCCCGTTCCACGTTGATGGGACTACCGCCTGATAGTTTTCAACCTTACCGTCCTTTATCCTTATCCAGTGTCCCAATGCTCCCCGGGGTGCTTCCGTAAGACCGTATCCTTTCAGCTCGTTTCCCTTTGTAAGACTTTCAAAGTCATAATCCGTCCAAGTGCTTAAATCCCCTGAAGCAACGTTCCTTGCCAGTTCGTCAAGCCATTCTTTCATAACGTCAACCATTATTGCTGTTTCTATAGCCCTTCCGGCTGTTCTGCCTACGGTGGAGAATAAAACCTGTGTGGGAAGGTTTCCCGATTTCAGCAACCAGTCAACGTAGTGCTTTATCCTTTCGTCTCCCCTTGCGTAGCCCACGATCATTCTGGCAAGTGGTCCAACCTCAACTCTGTGGTCGTCGTAAATAGGAGATTTTATCCAGGAATACTTGCCTTTAGGGTCTAACGTGCCGTCGGGTTTGAAGCCGGTGTATTTAGGGTTTGTCTGACCTTCAAACGGGTGTAATGGTTTGTCAGTCCCTTTGTATTCGTACCAGCTGTGGGTCACGTCCTCCGTTATTTTTGACTGGTCTATGTCGTAAACGGTTGATAAATCCATGTTCAGGACAAGCCCCTGTGGAAATAATAATTTTCCCTTATACCAAGGGTTGTCGTCCATACGAAAATCACCGTAAGCCATGTAATTCCCAAGTCCCCTGCCTACGCCTGACAGTGCTTCGTCAGCATAAACAGCTCCCGCCATAAGTAAGTCCGGCAGGTAAGCCCTGTATATGAACTCCCTTGACAGCCTTAAAAGGCTTTCAAACTGTCCCAGCCTTGCAGGGTTTTTAATGTCCTGAACGCAGGTAACTCCCCCGACGACCAGCGATTGTGGGTGTGGATTTTTACCGCCGAATATTGCCATCAGCTTTGCCATCTCCCTCTGGATATCCAGTGCGTCAAGGTAGTGGGAGACAGCCACAAGGTTTTGCTCAGGTGAAAGTTTATAGGATTTGTTGCCCCAGTATGCGTTGGCGAAAGGTCCCAGCCTGCCTGCCTTGACGAACTTTTTCAGCCTTTCCTGAACTGCCCTGAAGGTTCCTTCCCCCGCATTCCAAGGCTGTATGGTCTCTCCTGTTATCGGGTCTGTAAGCATGTTTGCCCATTTTTTAGCCTCGTCTGAGGCTTTTGCAGGGTCAGCCTCCAGTGCCGAGACCACGTCCACCCAGTCAAGTGCGTGGAGGTGGTAAAAGTGAACCACGTGATCGTGTATGTATAGTGAACCTTGAAGCAGGTTTCTAACCAGTCTGGCGTTTTTAGGCGGAACTATGCCCAAGGCGTGCTCTACAGTCTGGGTTGAAGTGTAGTAGTGCGTTCCTGTACACACGCCGCATATTCTCATCGCAAGCAGTGGAACGTCCCTCGGGTCCCTGCCTTTCATTATTATTTCTATTCCCCGCCACATTGTTGACGAGCTGTAAGCGTCCACTATCACGTTGTTGTCGTCAAGTATGGCTTCTATCCTTAAGTGCCCTTCTATCCTCGTTATCGGGTCAACTACCAGATGCTTGCCCATCTTTCAAAACCTCCTTACTCTTCTTCCTTTTCGCCGTCCCTTTTTCCGGCTAAAGCACTTGCCAAGGCGTGTATTCCTATTCCGACGGCGGCGGCTGTAAGTATTCCAAGACCGAACTGGTCAACTGTAGCCTCAACGCCCCTTCCTGCCGGCGGTTGTATAGGTGCGTCCGCCACAGGTCTTTCCGTGGCGTAAACGTCCCAGAAGTTAGGCTCTGAACAACCGATACAGCCCCTTCCAACGCCTATAGGCCAGTTAGTCCCTTCGTTATATCTGATTATGGAACAGTTATTGAAGGTGAAAGGTCCCTTACAGCCCATTTTATAAAGGCAGAAGTTGTTTTTTGCCCCAAAGTCCCCCCATTCCTCAACAAACTCCCCAGCATCAAAGTGTGCTCTCCTTTCACAGTTGTCGTGTATCCTGTATCCAAATGCGAACTTCGGTCTTAAAAGGCTGTCCAGCTCGGGAATTTCACCTGTAAGTATGTAGTGGATTATTACTCCCGTGATGTTTGCAGGGTTTGCAGGACAGGCAGGTATGTTTATAATCGGCTTGCCCTTTACCACGTCCATAACGCCTACGGCTCCCGTAGGGTTAGGGTGTGCCGCAGGGACGCCACCAAACGCCGCACAGGAGCCGACGGCTATAACAGCCGCCGAATGCTCTGCAAGGTGTTTAACGTGTTCAACGCCGGTTTTAGGGTGTCTGCCTATGGTAAACGCTTCAGGCATACCTACAGGTATGGAGCCTTCAACGAAAAGCAGATACTTACCGTCAAAGTCCTTCACCGCCCTCTGGAGGTTTTCCTCAGCCTGATCTCCGGCGGCGGCCATTATTACCTCGTGGTATTCTACAGACAGGTATTCCAGTATAAGCTCGTCAACCGTAGGTGATGCACTTCTAAGCAGTGCTTCCGTGTTCCCTGCACAGTCCTGTATGTTTATCCAAACGATAGGAATTCTGTTCATAACCTCCGCCGCCTGTGCTACCAGCGGTTCAAACTGGGGTGGTAGCATCAGCATTGCGGTTGTGGCAGATGCCCATTTGAGGAAGTCCCTTCTGGTCAGCTCCCATACCTTCAGGTATTCCTCAAACCTGATTTCATCTTCCCTTAGCGGCTTCTGTTTTTTCAGTTCTGATAGCCTTTTTTCCATCTTTTTGTAAAGGCTGTCGTAGTATTCCTTCCCTTTGTTTGTGTTTATGTAGTTTGTAGGTTTTGTGAATAAAGCCCTGAGTTGTTCTATTTCGGAAAGTCCCATAGTAGCCCTCCTGACGGAAAAGTGGTGTGGCTCTGTTTTATAAATAAGTCTAATGGCTGATTTTTAAAAAACAAGGGTTATTTTATCTGCTGACGGAGGTTTTTCTGAGTGCGGACTTTAGCTGGAGGTATTTTATCCAGTCTTCCATACCTTCACCTGTTTTTGTGGAGACGGTTAGAACGTCAACCTTCGGGTTAAGCCTCCTTGCCTCCTCCACAGCCTTTTCAACGGAAAAGTCAAAATAGGGAAGCAGGTCGGTCTTTGTTATCAGCAGAAGGTCGGCAGACCTGAACATTACCGGATATTTGGCAGGTTTGTCGTCCCCTTCAGGGACGGAAAGGAGAACCACGTTAATGTGTGTCCCTATGTCGTAGGAGGCGGGACAGACCAGATTTCCGACGTTTTCAACGAAAACGATGTCAAGCTGGGAAAGGGGAAGGTGGTGTATCCCTTGATGAACCATAAAGGCATCAAGGTGGCAGGCTTGTCCGGTGGTTATCTGGTAAGCGGGAACGCCCTTTGCCCTTATCCTTTCCGCATCTCTGTTTGTTTCCAAATCCCCTTCTATCACGCCTATCTTTATCCCTTCAGGCAGAAGGTCTATTGTTTTCTCAAGGAGTGTTGTTTTCCCTGCCCCGGGTGAACTCATCAGGTTTACGGCAAGTATGCCGTGGCTGTCAAAGTGTGCCCTGTTGCTTTCAGCCTGTCTGTCGTTTCTGTCCAGTATTTTCGTTATTACAGATACGGTTTTCCTGTCCTTTAAAGCCGGATTTTCCTTGTGGTGGTGGTCGGTGATTGAACAGCCACAGTCCTTACACATTACTGCCTCCTGCCGGTTTGTACTAATTAAGATACAGCAGGAGTTTTCATATTTCTACCTTTGCTGTTCTGGTAAGTTTTGCGAACTTTACGCCCTTCAGTCCGGCTATTTTTACCGCAATACTTTCTATTTCTGCAGGACTGCCCTTTATTATTATGGTTTCAAGGCAGTTGTGGTGGTCAAGGTGGACGTGGTTTGTACACAGTATATTCACGTATTTGCTGTGCTGTATTTCTATCATCTTTTGGGTAAGCTCCCTTTGGTGGTGGTCGTATATGACTGTAAGGACGCCTACAACTTCCCCTTTTTGGTTTTTCCACTTTTCTTCCACTGCCACTTCCCTTATTAAATCCCGTATAAACTCGGAACGGGAAGGGTAGCCCTTTTTTACCACCTTTTCGTCAAGGAATTTAAGGAGTTCTTCAGGGACGGTAATACACAGCCTTACCATCTTTCCCCCCATCGTTAACCTCCTAAACAGGTTTTAGGGTATATCAGGTTAGCCTGAAGGAGTTTTTCCCTGTCGGCAATAAGCTCTTTTAACGAACCGTCGTATATGAGGCGGTGGTCTTCCGAAAGGAGAAGCCCTCTACTGCCCAGCTCAACCGAAAGGTCAAGGTTGTGGGTTGTTGTTATTATTGTTATGTCAAGCCCTTTTAAAAAGTCTATAAGCCACCATGCGGAGCGGGGGTCAAGGTTTACCACAGGTTCGTCAAGTAGTAGTAGCTCAGGCTCTATTGAAAGCAGTGATGCGAGGCATACCTTCTGTTTTTCACCACCGCTCAGCTGGAAGGGAGACCTGTCAAGCAGGTGGGATATGCCCAGCTTTTCAGCCCAGTAGTGAACTTTTTCTTCCACGTCTTGTATCTCAAGCTGTCTAAGGCTGAAGGCTATCTCGTCAAAAACCGTCGGGTTAAATATCATAGTGTCCGGATTTTGGAAAAGCATCACCACTTCTTTTCTGAACTTTTTGTTAAATTCCGGGTCCTTCAGCTTTTTTTCCGTAATTTCCTCCCCCTTATACCTGTAAGTGCCTTCCTGAGGGAATATGAGACCGTCTACAATCTTCAAAAGGGTGGATTTACCACTGCCGTTTATCCCTAATATCACTACCTTTTCCCCCCGATTGACAGAAAAGGTAATGTTTTCAATAGCTTTTTTTTCTTTATAATAAAAGGAGACGTTGTTCAGCTCTACCATAACCAAAATTATAACATTAAAACAAAAAAGCCCCCCGTTGCGGGGGGATTTACGAGGGGGGAGGGGGGAGAGAAGTAGGTGGTAGAGGGGTGTTAAGTAAGGAAAAAACCTCGTGATTTCATCGCAAGGGATATTTCCTGACTGTTTTCAACAGATTTTCTTATGAAAAAGCCCGTTGCTGACCTGAGGAAGTTTATACGCTCCTTCAGGGTCGGTTTTTTTATGCTCCTGCTTTTAAGTGCCATTGTAAGCTCGCCGTAGTACTTTCTGAAAAGTAATATCTGGCTGTAAGACACAACCAGCAGGTACGTGAGGGATTTTGAAAATCCCAAAAGCCTGAACAGGTTTACCTTACTTATGAACAGCAGTGTCAGGAAGGTCATATCAATAACACGGAGGTTAAGCAGGAGAAGGTAGTGCCAGTCAAGTCCGTGCACAGCCAGATAGGACAGGTTTACTGCCGTGCTGAACAGTAAAACAGCCGATACGCTCCTTTTCATAAGCCTGAAAAACTCCTTACCGCTCAGCAAGGCAGTAATGAACAGCACCGCAAGGTAGAACTCTACCTGATGGACAGCCGTAAGCATAACCATAACCGTTAAGTAAGCCAGTGCGGTTATCCTATCCCTCAACCTTTAAACTCCTGTAAGCCTCAACACCTATTACGGTCATTATCCCTTCTATAATCCCTATAAGGGTATGGGGTATTACCACCGCAGGCAGGGTTATTTCAAGCCCGAACGGGAAGAAAAGTGGCTTCCCGTCCGGAGAGTGGTCTATTACAGGCTGTATCCCTAAAATGAACGCAACTATAAGCGACGCTACTACCACGGAAAACCAGCCTGCAATGAATAGACCTATCCTTTCGTTAATCCTTCTTGTAAGCCTGTAAACGATGTGTGCTGTAAGTCCCCCTGCAAATCCCATTGAAAGTGCGTTTATCGGAAGTGTGGTTATGCCGCCGTCCCCAAGCAGGACTGCCTGAAGGAAAAAGACAAGGGAAAGGGAGATGAACGCAATCCAGTATCCGAATATTACGGACAGCATACCGACGCCGACAGGGTGTCCTGAAGTGCCTCCCGGCAGTGGTACTGCAAGGAGTGAAACAGCAAAGGAAAACGCCGTAATGACAGCAATAAACGGCAGTGTTTTTTCGTCAAGCCTGCTCTTTAGCTGTTTAAATCCGTATATCCACAGCCCGCCGGCTATCACGTAAGCCGGTACGTAAGCTTTAGGAGAAATAAAACCGTCCGGTATGTGCATATCCGTCCTGCTCTAATGTGTCCCGTCCTATAATGCCCATCTTTTTTTTCTTAGTATTCCTACTGCTCCAAAAAATCCAATAATAACAGCCACGCCGGTAAGGACTTTTAAAAGCCTGTCCTGTCCCGATGCCTGTGTTCCTATCATACTACCGTCTATGTTTATCTCTTTCACTACGCCGTGTCCGTCCTCGCCGAAGGCTTTAAGTATCCACTTTCCTGCCCTGTCAGGAAGGAAGGATACTCTGCCGTACCTGTCCGTCTTGCCGACGGCAAAGGGTTTTTCCGGCTCCTGTGAGTGGTAAATGGTGTATTCCTTGAACGAGAAAGGCTGACCTTCCTCGTATTTTATATGGATTACCACCGCCCTATCCTGTTTTACCTGAACCTGAAGACCGTGTCCGTATGCGGTGGAAAGCAACGCCGTAAGCAACGCTACTAACCGTAAAGCCATCGCCTTTCCTTCAGTATTACTTTTCCAAAATTCGTAATATTATTTTAAATGAATTTTATCCATTTTCAACTGTTTTTCAAAAAAAGCTGATAAAATAAGTTAAAACCAGTTTTCGGGAGTTTTTCGGTTGCTAAGAGGCTCTTTTCTCCTTTCCGCATTTGTATTCATATCGGCTTTTCTGGTGTTTTCCGCAAACATAGGCGGATTATCCATATACTCCCTTGACGAGGCTAAGAATGCGGAGTGTGCAAGGGAGATGCTTGAAAGGAAAGACCTTATCGTTCCCACTTTCAATTACCAGCTCAGGACGGACAAACCGCCTCTACACTACTACTTTATGATGTTAGGCTACAGCCTGTTTGGTGTTAACGAGTTTTCAGCCCGCTTCTTTTCCTCCCTTTTCGGTGCTTTTACCGTTCTGACAACCTTCCTTTTCGGACGGCGGTATTTCGGTGAGAAGACCGCTTTTCTGTCTTTTATAGTGCTGGTTTCCTCCCTCCACTTATCTATCCAGTTCCATATGGCTGTTCCCGATCCTTACCTGATTTTCTGGATAAACGGCGGACTGTTCTCCTTTTTTTACGGTTTTGTGGAAAGGAAAAGGCTTTTTATATACCTGTTTTACCTGTTTATGGGTCTTGGGGTTTTGACGAAGGGTCCTGTGGCGGTCGTTCTGCCGATGGGTATAGTATTCCTTTACCTGTTCCTGTCAAACAGCTTAAGCAGGGACGGTTTAAGGTTTATAAAGCCCTTTACAGGTTTGTTGATTACCGCTATGGTCTCACTGCCTTGGTACGTGGCTGTTTACATAAAGACGGACGGCAGGTGGGTTTACGAGTTCCTGTTTAAACACAACATACACAGGTTTTCCCAACCTATGGAGGGACACGGGGGTATATTTTTGATCACCTTCCTTTTCGTGTTTGCCGGACTTCTGCCCTTTTCCGTTTTTATACTTCAGGCTTTGAAAAACGCTTGGAGGGAAAAGTACAGGCGGGAAATCCTTTTCCTGCTGGTTTTTGCAGGGGTTTACGTGCTGTTTTTTGCCGTTTCAAAGACGAAGCTACCTAACTATACCGTTCCTGCCTATCCTCCGCTGGCGTTGGTGCTGGCTTACTACCTTTCCCGCATAAACCTGTCTTCGCTGAAGGGTCTTTATGCCAGCGTTGTTTTTTACGTTTTGCTGACTGTCGTCGTGGTGGCAGGTCTTTATTACGCCCTTAAAAACGAACCTGCCGTTTCAGACCTTGCACACCTTTCTTTCTGGTTTTTCCTCCTTACTATAGGCGGTCTGGCAGGTCTGTTTTTCCTTGTAAGGAGACAGTTTGAGATGTTTATCACATCCCTTTCAATCTCCTCCGTCCTGATGTCCTTCCTGTTTTTTTACGTGGTTTTCCCGCCTGTGGACGGAAGAAATCCTGTTCAACAGATGCTTCCCTTAATCCACAGGGAAAGTCCGGTGCGGTATTACAAAAGCTTTAATCCGGCTTTCGTTTTTTATTTAAGGAAGGAGATAAAACCGCTGAAAAAAGACGGGATAAAGCCGTTTTTCTCAAGGGAGGAGAGGGTTTACGTCCTTACCAGAAAAAGGTATTTGAAGGATTTTGAAGGTGTGGAAAACGCTTACCTGCTGAAGGTCGTTAAAGACCTGTTTGAAAACAAGGTGTCAGCCCTGCTGTCTAACCGGAAGTAGTGCTTTCATCTTCAGAAAGCTTTATGTAAGCCTCTTTAGCCGCTATGCTTTCCGCTTCCTTCTTTGACTTGCCGGTACCTGTTGTTCTAACGCCTTCTATAACACACTCTACCGTGAAGGTTTTGTCGTGTTCGGGACCTTCCGTGGTTATCACTCTGTATTTTGGCGTTTTGCCGAAAACCTTCTGTGTAAGTATCTGGAGGAGGGACTTGTAGTCCCGTGGAATGTTCCCGCTTTTTATGTCTTTTATAAGCTGGTCTTTAAAAAGCCTGTTGAAAATCTGCCTCGGCGGGTCTATCATGTAGCCACAGTCCACGTAAACCGCTCCGAAAACAGCCTCAAAAACATCACACAGCAGGCTTTCCCTTTCCATGCCTTTCTGTGCTATCTCTCCCTTGCTTAAAAGAACAAGCTCTCCCAGATTTATTATCCTTGCCAGCTTTGACAGGTAAGCTTCGCTTATGACGGCTGACCTTATCTGTGAAAGCTCACCTTCCCTTGCTTTGGGAAAGGTTTTTATCAGTATTTCACTGACTATCAGGGATAGAACGGCATCACCTAAAAACTCAAGAACTTCGTAGTCAGGTATTTTTTTGTGGTATTCAACCGCAAATGAACGGTGGGTAAGTGCGGTAAGCGGTAGGGTTTTGTCTTTAAAGGTGTAGCCTATCCTTTCCTCAAGTGCCCTTATCCTATCTAAAAATTCCCTGTCTATTCTACGGTTCATAGGCTTTGAAAGCTAAACAGGCATTGGTACCGCCGAAACCGAACGAGTTTGATATTGCCGTTTTTACTTCCATTTCCACAGCCCTGTTAGGGGTGTAGTCCAGATCACAGTTAGGGTCAGGATGTTCGTAGTTTATGGTAGGCGGGATAATGCCCGTTTCTATCGTTTTTACCGTTGATACCGCCTCAACTGCCCCTGCCGCCCCAAGCAGGTGTCCTATCATTGATTTTATGGAACTGATTTTCAGCCTGTAGGCGTGGTCTCCGAAAACCTTTTTTATTCCCAGCGTTTCCACCATATCGTTAAGTGGTGTTGAGGTGCCGTGTGCGTTTATGTAGTCCACTTCTTCAGGTTTTATCTTTCCGTCCTTCAGTGCCATTTCCATAACTCTAACTGCCCCGTCAGCATCGGAACAGGGTGCGGTAATGTGGTGTGCGTCTCCTGTCATTCCGTATCCTACTACTTCAGCGTATATTTTTGCTCCTCT
>JAADDT010000039.1 GCA_013153765.1 Aquificota bacterium | reverse complement strand
ATAGGAGCTTACCTTTCTTCAGGCGTTTCCCCGGAAAAACTCGGCAGGAAGATCAAAAGGATAAAAAGGATAAACTTCCCAGAACCAAAGCTTAAGGACGGATACCTGATAGGTGAGATAATCAAGTTTGACAGGTTTGGAAACGGCATTACCAATCTGGAAAACCTTCCACCTTTTGAGTACGTGCAGGTTAAAAGGTACAGGATAAAAAAGGTGTGCAGAAGCTTTATGGAAGGGAAGGAAAACAGACCTAACCTGATAAAGGGAAGTTTTGGATTTTACGAGGTTTTTACCCCGAAAGCCAGTGCTAAAGAGATGTTCAACCTGAAGATAGGAGATAAGGTAAAAGTAAAACTGAAAAAATAAAAAAGCCTACCCCTTACGGGATAGGCTGTGTAAACGATTACTCGGTCTTTTCCTCAACCTCTTCCTTTGGAATTACAGCTTCTATCTCTGCGTACTGTCTTATTCCCGTACCGGCAGGTACTATGTTTCCGATAATAACGTTTTCCTTCAGTCCTTCAAGCTTATCCTCCTTACCTTCAACAGCCGCATCTGCCAGAACCCTTGTTGTCTCCTGGAAGGAAGCGGCAGAAATCCAGCTTCTTGTTGATAGGGAGGCTTTGGTAATACCTACAAGTACAGGTTCGGCTTTAGGTGGTTTTCCGCCTTCCTCAATAACCCTCTGTATCTCCTCGTCAAGGTCAACCTTGTCAACAATCTCGTTAAGGAGGAATCTGGAATCTCCCGGATCAACGATTTTAACCTTCCTGAGTATCTGTCTTATGATAACCTCAAAGTGCTTGTCGTTAATCTCAACGCCCTGCATTCTGTAAACAAGCTGGACTTCTTTAACGAGGAACTTGGCAAGCTCCTCAGGTCCCATAATACGGAGTATGTCGTGTGGATTAGGTGTGCCGTCAGTAAGCGGATCACCGGCTTTAACCACCTCACCGTCCTTAACCTGTAAGAACCTTCCCTTAGGCACCGAGTACTCCCTCTGGAGACCTGTATCCTTGTTGAATACGATTATCTTGTATCCTTTGGACTTGAGCCTTACAACACCTTCAAACTCAGCCTTTATTGAGCCGTCGTCAGTAAGTATCTGCCCTTCGTAAACGTGCTGTCCGTTTTTAACCAGCACGAGTGCGTCCTTAGGCACGTCGTAAGTGGCTGACTGTCCGGTAAGCGGATTGTAAACGATAATGTCGTCAGCATCTTCGTATATCCTTACGATACCGTCTATCTCGGAAACGATAGCCTTGTTCTTAGGCTCCCTTGCCTCAAGGAGCTCCTCAACCCTCGGCAGACCACCTACAATGTCCCTTACCTTTGCGGTCTCCCTCGGTATTTTGGCTATTATGTCCCCAGCCTCAACCCTGAAGCCTTCCTTAACCTGCAGGTAGTTGTGGTAAACGTCCGCATCTTCCGCTTCCGAACAGGCAAGACACTTGTCCCACTTGGTCTCAAGGTCTTCCCTTGAAAGCATAATAATCGTGTTGACCGGCAGGTCGTAAGAGTACTCCTTACCGTCGTCCCCTTTGATTATCATCCTTGGCGTGTGGAGTATTGCGTCTTTAGGTCTCATAAACGATATGTCCATAATGGTTTTTCCGGTAATGTTGTCCCTTTCTTCCCTTAAGGTCACGTCCAGTATAACGTCCCTCAATTCAAGGGTTCCTGACTTTTCGGCAATGATAGGTATGGAGAAAGGATCCCACTCAACAAGCACATCCCCCGGCTTGACCTTGTCTCCGTCCTTAACCTTAAGGATACCGCCGTAAGGGACAGGGAACCTTTCCTTTATCTTACCTTCCTCGTCAACTATCTTTATGGCACCTTCCCTGTTGATAACAAGGACTTTACCTTCCCTGTTTTTAACGGTTTTCACGTTAAGGAGTTTTACAGTTCCCTCAACGGAAGCAACGTGTTTGGTCTGGACGGCTTTTGCGGTAGCCGCACCACCGATGTGGAAAGTCCTCATGGTAAGCTGTGTTCCCGGCTCACCGATGGACTGGGCGGCAATAATACCAACAGCCTCACCTATGTCAACCAGCTTTTTCTGGGACAGGTCCCTTCCGTAGCACTTGGCACATACGCCCCTTTTCTGCTCACAGGTAAGGACGGACCTGATTTTGACCTGCTCTATACCTGCGTTTTCTATAGCCTGTGCCTTTTCCTCGTCTATCTCCTCACCGGCTTTAACGATAAGCTCGTCCGTGTAAGGGTCGTAAATGTCTTCTGCGGCATACCTGCCTATTATCCTGTCCTTCAGCGGTACGGCAATCTCACCACCTTCTATGATAGCCCCAACGTCAAGTCCGTTCAGCGTGCCACAGTCGTCGTTTGTGATAATAACGTCCTGTGCAACGTCAACGAGCCTTCTTGTCAGGTATCCTGCCACAGCAGTTTTTAAAGCAGTATCGGCAAGACCTTTCCTTGCCCCGTAAGTGGATATGAAGTACTCAACGATTGTAAGACCTTCCTTAAAGTTAGACCTGATAGGCGTTTCTATAAACTCTCCCGAGTGTTTTGCCATCAGACCACGCATTCCTGCAAGCTGTCTTATCTGGTCCTTATTACCCCTTGCACCGGACAGTGCCATCATGTATATCGGATTGAATATTCCCGGATACTTTTTGCCGTTTTCTATCCTTGTTGTTTTCTCAAGCTCCTCAAACAGGAGTTTTGTCACCTCGTTAGTGGTCTGGGACCATATGTCAATTATCTTGTTGTGTCTTTCGCCCTTTGTAATAATGCCGTCAACGTACTGCTTCCAGACCCTTTCAGCTTCCTCTTCAGCCTTCCTGATTATTTCCCACTTGTTTTTAGGCACAACAAGGTCGTCTATGGAGATGGATATACCCGCCTTTGCGGCGTACTCAAATCCCAGTTCCTTCAGCCTGTCCAGTGTGTCTGCGGTGGTCTCGTTTCCGAACTGGTCGTATATCTCCGATATGAGTCTGGATATTTTTTTCTTGTCTAAAGGCTCGTTAACGAACCTGAAGCCTTCAGGTAAAACCCTGTTGAATATAAGCCTTCCTACAGTCGTTTCTATCAGTTTGCCGTCCTTCTTTACCTTTATCCTTGCCAGCAGGTCAACCTTGCCCAAATCGTAAGCAAGTATAGCCTCGTCCTCATTGGCAAACAGCTTGCCCTGTCCCTTCGCATCTTCCAATTCCTGCGTAAGGTAGTAAGCCCCAAGGATTATGTCCTGAGACGGCATCGTTATAGGCTTTCCGTGTGCGGGAGACAGTATGTTCTGTGTGGAAAGCATCAGAACGTAAGCCTCTATCTGTGCCTCAACGGAAAGCGGCACGTGTACAGCCATCTGGTCTCCGTCAAAGTCAGCGTTAAACGGAGGACAGACGAGTGGATGTAGCTTTATAGCCTTACCCTCAACCAGTACAGGCTCAAAGGCTTGTACGGACATTCTGTGTAGCGTAGGTGCCCTGTTAAGCAGGACAGGATGCTGTTTCACAACCTCCTCAAGGCATTCCCACACTTCAGGTGCCTTTTCCTGCACCATCCTTTTTGCGTTCTTTATGGAGGTGGCGTATCCCTTCTCCTCAAGCCTTCTGTATATAAACGGCTTGAACAACTCAAGTGCCATTATTTTAGGCAGTCCGCACTGATGCATCTCCAGTTCAGGTCCCACAACGATAACAGACCTTCCGGAGTAGTCAACCCTTTTTCCAAGCAGGTTTTGTCTGAACCTTCCCTGTTTACCCCTTAAGGAGTCTGACAGGGACTTTAACGGTCTGTTGTTCTGCGTAACTATCCTTCCCCTTCTTCCGTTGTCTATGAGAGCGTCAACCGCCTCCTGAAGCATTCTCTTTTCGTTCCTGATTATTATTTCAGGTGCGTCAAGCTCTATCAGTCTCTTAAGCCTGTTGTTCCTGTTTATTACCCTTCTGTAAAGGTCGTTCAGGTCTGAAGTGGCAAACCTTCCCCCGTCAAGAGGTATGAGAGGTCTTAAATCCGGCGGTATTACCGGTATCACGTCCAGTATCATCCATTCAGGTCTGTTGCCTGACTTGATAAAGCCCTCTATAAGCCTTAACCTTCTTACCAGTTTTTTAAGCTTCTGCTCCGCAACCTCTTTAAGTATGGTCTGCCTTACGCTGTCCTTTATTACCTCAAATATAGGTATGTCTGGATGTTTCTCCTTGTGTTCCCTGTAGAGCCTTTCCAGTGCTTTAGTTCCCTTTTCTACCTCAAAGCTGTCTTCACCGTACTTTTCCTTCAGCTCCTTCAGTTTTTCCTCGCTTATCAGCTCCCCTAACTGGAGCTCCGTATCTTTAGGATTGACCACCACGTAGTAATCTTTGGATAAAACCGCATCTATCTCCTTATCCGTAGGCACAGTTTCGCCGAACCTTATGCCGACTTCCGCAAACCTTCTGGCAATCTCTGTTATTACTTTCTTGTAAAGCCTTTCCTGATTTTGCTTGAACTCACTGCCCAGCTCGTCAAACCCTATTGCGTAAGACTTCATCTCCTTTCTCAACTTCTGTGCGTAAGCCTCAAGGTCTATCCTTGACAGTATGTCCTTTACCTTTTCCGCCCCCATTCCGTATTCGTACTTGTCAGACTGCTCGTACTCGTAGCTTTCCCTGAACTCCTCTTCGGACTTGACGTAAAGCTTAACGTACTTGGTTAAAGCCCCGTCCCTTAAAGGTATTGTGTTAGGGTCGTTTTCAAAAGCCTCTTCCTTGTCCTCGTCAGGATGCTCCACTATCAGGTAGCTTTCAAAGTATATAACCCTTTCTATGTCCCTTGAGGTAAGTCCAAGCAGGTTTCCTATCTTTGACGGCGTTGACTTCAGGTACCATATGTGTGCCACAGGTGAGGCAAGCTCTATATGACCGAACCTTTCCCTTCTTACGTCAGACCTTGTTACCTCAACGCCACATCTATCACAAATAGTGCCTTCGTACTTTTTCTTCTTGTACTTTCCACACAGACATTCGTAATCCTTAACAGGTCCGAATATTTTTGCACAGAAAAGTCCGTCCTTTTCCGGCTTTAAAGTCCTGTAGTTAAGCGTTTCAGGTTTTTTAACCTCCCCGTGGGACCATTCCCTTATCTTCTCGGGAGAAGCAAGGGAAAGCCTTATGCTTTCAAACGGCATTAAACCTTTTGCCTTGTTTTCTTCAATCAAGGTTATAGACCTCCTTAATCAGAGTTTAAATCTCTTTTTTCTTGCTTTTGGACACGATGTCCACCTTGTCGCAGGCCTGCTCCTGACCGTCCTCAAGCCTGCACTCAACGTCCAGTGCAAGTGCTTTTAGCTCCCTTACAAGCACCTTAAAGGACTCAGGCACTCCTATGTCGTAGTAGTACTTGCCCTTAACGATGGACTCGTAAACCCTTTTCCTTCCTTCTATGTCGTCAGACTTGACGGTAAGCATCTCTTGTAGCGTGTAAGCGGCTCCGTGTGCTTCCAACGCCCACACTTCCATCTCACCGAACCTCTGACCTCCAAACTGTGCCCTTCCGCCAAGAGGCTGTTGCGTGATGAGGGAGTAAGGACCTGTTGACCTTGCGTGTATCTTGTCGTCAACCATATGTATCAGCTTCAGCATGTACATATATCCGGCAGTCACCTCAAGGTCAAACGGCTCTCCCGTTCTGCCGTCTATAAGCTTCATCTTACCGTCAGACTTAAAGCCGGCTTTGTTAAGCATTTCCTTAACGTCCTGCTCGGTAGCCCCTTCAAAAACAGGCGTCCTTACAGGTATGCCTATTTCGGTAAGGTCTTTAACCACTGCCTTCAGTGTGGTTTCGTCAAGCGTGTTCAGGTACCTTTCAAGCTCCTTCAGGTCTTCTTCCCTGTATTTGTCAACTATCTCGTCTCCAGTTTCGTTAGCTATGCTGTAGTACTCAAGTATTTTCTTTATGATAGCTTCCTTGCCGGTTATCTTTTTCAGCTCCTCACCAAGCTTTTCACCAAGCTTCTTGGCGGCAAGTCCAAGGTGAGTTTCCAGTATTTGTCCCACGTTCATACGGGAAGGTACGCCCAGTGGATTAAGCACGATGTCCACAGGTGTGCCGTCTTCCATAAACGGCATGTCTTCCTCAGGCAGGACTACGGAGATAACACCCTTGTTTCCGTGCCTACCTGCCATCTTATCACCGACCTGTATTTTACGCTTCTGTGCTATGTAAACCTTAACAAGCTCGTTAACCCCCGGCTTCAGGTCAGCCCCTTTCTGTGCCTGTGCCTTTTGCTTTTCGTATATGTTTTCCCACAGCTCTATCTGGAGTTTTGCCTTGTTTACTATAGCCTCAACCTTCTCTATTATCTTCTTGTCAGAAAGGAAGCCGGAAGGATTAACAATAATAAACCTTAATACCTTAGGTGCAACCTCTTCCGTTATCTTTTCACCTTTTTTCAGTATTACCTTTCCAGCCACCTTTATATCACGGGGAACTTTCTGTCCGATTATCAGCTGTTTAACAAGCTCGTCCCTCCTTGCGGTAATGAACTTTTTCTTCTCCTCAAGCTCCTTTTCCAGTTTCTTTATCTTTTCTTCTATAAGCTGTTCTATGTATCTGCTTTCCTTCTTACCCGGCTTTTTCCTTGCAAACACCTGAACGTCTATCACTATACCTTCAACGCCTGCAGGGACGCGGAGGGAAGAGTCCTTAACGTCCGCCGCCTTCTCACCGAATATGGCAAGGAGGAGTTTTTCCTCCGGCGTCGGCTGTGTCTCACCTTTCGGCGTCACCTTACCTACCAGAATGTCCCCCGGCTTCACGTAAGCCCCGACCCTTACTATTCCGTGTTCGTCAAGGTTAGCAAGTGCCTTTTCGTTAACGCCCACTATGTTCCTGGTTATCTCTTCAGGTCCAAGCTTGGTTTCCCTTGCTTCACAGGTAAACTCCTCTATGTGTATTGAGGTGAACACGTCGTCCTTAACCAGCCTTTCCGATATGACTATGGCGTCCTCAAAGTTGTATCCCCTCCACGGCATAAACGCCACAAGGACGTTTTTACCGAGGGAAAGCTCACCTTTATAGGTGGACGTGCCGTCAGCTATTACCGAACCGGCAACAACCGTATCACCTTTCCTTACAAGCGGTCTCTGGTTTATGCAGGTTGACTGGTTAGAACCTTTAAACTTCTGCAGTTCGTAAATGTCAAGACCTATGTCAAGTGGATCGTCGTTGTTTATCTCATCGGGATTTACCTTTATTACTATCCTGTCCCCTGAAACGCTTTCAACAACACCGCCCCTTTTGGCTATTGTAGCCGCCCCGGAATGCTCCGCTATAATCTTTTCCATTCCGGTGCCTATAAGCGGATACTCGGTTTTCAGCAGTGGAACTGCCTGCCGTTGCATGTTAGAGCCCATCAGAGCCCTGTTTGCGTCGTCGTGTTCAAGGAACGGTATTAAAGAGGCTGACACGGATACGACCTGCTTAGGTGAAACGTCCATGTAATCAACCTCATCAGGAGAAACAAGCCTGATATCACCTTTCGCCCTTGCCAGAACCCTTTCGTTTACGAATCTTCCCTTTTCGTCTATTGGAGCGTTAGCCTGTGCTATAACGTACTTTTCCTCGTCGTAAGCGGCTAAATACTCTATCTCGTCGCTAACAACCCCGTTTTTAACCTTCCTGTAAGGAGACACGAGGAAGCCAAACTCGTTTATTGTGGCGTAAACGGTCATTGATGATATTAGACCGATGTTCTGACCTTCAGGCGTTTCTATTGGACAGACCCTTCCGTAGTGTGTCGGATGCACGTCCCTTATCTCAAACTTGGCACTGTCCCTTGTAAGACCTCCGGGACCAAGTGCAGAAAGCCTTCTCTTATGCGTAAGCTCCGCCAACGGGTTTGCCTGATCCATAAATTGGGACAGCTGTCCCCCCTTCAGGAATTCCAGTATGGAGTTCGTCACGTACCGTGGATTTATCATATCGGCAACCTTCAGGTTAGGGTCCTCTATGTCAACCGTGGCAACCCTGTCCCTGAAAGCCTTGTTCATCCTTACCAGTCCAAGCCTTGTCTGGTTTTCAAGCAGTTCGCCAGCAGGTCTTACCCTCCTGTTTCCAAGGTGTGCTATGTCGTCCAGCTCTTTTTTACCGAGCCTTAGCTCAAGCAGGTATTTTACGATAGCCACAACGTCCGGCAGGAGTATAAACCTTGCCTCGTCGTCCAGATAAGGCTGTACCTTTATTTCTTTAAATTTCTTTTTCTTAAGCTTCTGGATAACTTCCTGGTCTATCTTAGTTCCTGCTTTCAGAACCTCCTTACCTACCTTAACGTCCTCCGCCAGTGCAAGCGGTGGATAGTCCTCAAGCAGTGTGTCAAGGTCTAAAGGTCTGATAACCTCCGGTATCTGGTGGACTTTTGCGTTCAGCTTCACCCTACCGACTTTGGACAGGTCGTACCTCTGTGGGTCAAAGAACAGGCTTTCAAACAGCTCGTTAGCCCTTCTTAAAAACGCCTTAGGGTCCATTACCGCCGTATCGGTAGGTCTCATCTTCCTGTAGATGTCAACCCTTGCCGCATCCCTGAAGGTAAACATTGCGTTAATCTGCGGCTGGTCTTTCTTCAGCGTTTCTATCAGAATGTTTCCGTACGGAGACTTTCTGAAAACCAGCGGTGATATGGCAACAATCTCCTCAACCGTTATCCTTTCGTCAAGCAGGAACTTTTCAAGGTTTTCAGGCTCTACGGATATTTCCCTTCTGATGGTTACCAGATTGCCCCTTTCGTCCTTTTCTTCGGCGGTGTAAGTGATGAATATCTCGTAGTTTTCAAGTCTCTGTGCAAGCTCCTCCGCAGTAAGCTCAATTCCCTTTTCGTCCATAATCGTGCCGTTCTGGACTGTAAACCTTTCAACTTCCGAATAAAACTTTTTCAGTATTTTATAGGCAGTATCCAGACCGAAAGCCCTTAATATGGTTGTTCCAAGGAGTTTTCTCCTGTCTATCTTTGCGTGGAATATTTCCACGTTCGTTGCGTACTCAAACTCAAGCCTTGAGCCTTTTTCAGGTATTACAGAGCCCTTGTATATTATCCTCGTTAAAACGTCCTTCGTCTTGTCTTCCTTCGCCTCAAAGAATATACCTGAAGACCTGATAAGCTGGGATACGATAACCCTTTCAGAGCCGTTTATAACGAAGTAAGCATGCTCCGTCAAAAGAGGTATGTCCCCGAAATATACCTTCTGCTTCTTTATGGTTTTTGGAACCACCTCACCGGTTTCAGGGTCAACCTGATTTATTACCAGCTCAAGCAGAACCCTTAAAGGTGCACTGTAAGTAAGCCCCTTGTATTTACATTCCTCAACGGAGTTTTTCTCCTTGTATATCAGAACACCGCCACAGTAAGGACAGGGAACTCCGGGACCTCCCACGTGTTCGTTGTCGTCTTTAACTGACCTTCTGCACCTTCCACATTCCCAATCCCCAATTTCATAGGCGATGTAGTTAATGGTTATCTGTCCGTTAGGGTCCTCAAAGGGAAAGGAGCTTTTAAAGATGCCGTGTAGCCCTTTATCTTCCCTCTCGTAAGGGTTTTTATGGAATTGGACAAAATCCTCAAATGATTTTTTCTGCACGTGGAGTAGATCAGGAGGTTGTAATACTTCTTTCCTTCTTGAAAGGTTTTTCCTTAACGGATTGAAATGTAATTTTTCTATGTTCCTCATATTACACCACCTTTTATGTATTTTTGGATTTCCTATTCGGTTTTGGTTAAAAATGAATAAAGGCAGACCACCCCATTGATGATCTGCCTTTGCGTATCTACAAACTGAATTGTGTAATGCTGTACGGTGTCAACTTACTTAACTTCGACAGTTGCACCTGCCTCTTCAAGCTTGGCTTTAATCTGTTCAGCTTCCTCTTTAGATACCCCTTCCTTAACAGGTTTTGGAGCACTGTCAACGAGCTCTTTAGCCTCTTTAAGACCGAGACCTGTAATTTCCCTGACAACCTTGATAACGTTGATCTTCTTCTCACCCGGGCTTTGGAGAATAACGTCAAACTCGGTTTTCTCCTCAGCGGCGGCGGCAGCTCCAGCTCCACCTGCGGCAGGAGCGGCGGCTACCATTGCGGCGGCAGAAACGCCGAACTCCTCTTCAAGCTCTTTAACCAGCTCTGCCAGTTCTAAAACAGTCATGTTTTTGATAGCTTCTTTGATCTCTTCCTTTGAGATTGTTGCCATAGTATTTAAACCTCCTTAAATTTTTCTCAACCTTGCTTTTCTTTCTCTTCCTTAATAGCGTTCAGCACCATAACCGCCTTTTGCGGAACGGCGTTAAGCACCCGTACAAAGTTCGTAACGGGAGCCATCATAGTTGCAAGCAGTTGAGCAATAAGCTCCTCCCTGCTTGGCAGTGATGCCAGCTCGTCAATCTTTTCCGGAGTGGCATAACTGCCCTCAACAAGTCCAGCCTTAACCTTCGCACTTTCGTTGTTTTTCAAAAACTCCTTAAGAGCCTTAGCCGCCGTAACCATATCCTCGTAAGCAAAAATCACGGCGGAAGGTCCCTTGAAAATATCAATTTTATCATAAAGCTCTGTCCCGTTGCAAGCCCTGTAAAGGACGGTGTTTTTTATCACCTTTATTTCCGCATCTTTCTTCCTTATCTCCTTCCTGAAATCAGCCATTGCGTTTGCGTCAATTCCGGTAAAGTCAAAAACCACCATCAGCTTTGCCCTGTCTATCTTGCTTTTGACCTCGTCAACGACCTGCTGTTTTTTCTGTATGGATTTTCTTACTTCTGTTGTTGTCATCTTCCATTCCTCCAATTATGCGGCTTTTGCTTCTAAAGATTTCTGTATAGAAGCAATGTCAAGCTTTACCGACGGGCTCATCGTCGTTTTCATAACAAGGTTCTTCATGTATTGCCCCTTCAGTCCAGAAGGCTTAAGCTTCTGAACGGTTTCTATAACCTCAAGTGCGTTTTCAACCAGCTTTTGGTTGTCAAAGGACACCTTTCCGATAGGAACGTGGAGGTTTCCGGTTTTATCAACCTTAAACTCAACCCTACCTTTCTTAGCCTCCTCAACGGCTTTAGCCACGTTTGTTGTCACAGTTCCAACCTTAGGATTTGGCATAAGACCCCTTGGACCTAAAACCCTACCTAACTTTGCCACTTTAGGCATCATGTCAGGCGTTGCTATAACAACATCAAAGTCAAGCCAGTTCTCGTTAAGTATTTTGTTAATCAGGTCTTCACCGCCTACGTAGTCCGCTCCTGCCTCTTCAGCTTCCTTTACCTTTTCACCCTGCGTAATAACCAGAACCTTCAGTTCCCTTCCAAGTCCGTGTGGCAGAACGACAGAGCCCCTTACCATCTGGTCTGCATATCTCGGATCAACGCCCAGCCTGAAAACCAGCTCCACAGTTTCGTCAAACTTCCTCTGCAGAACCTCTTCCATCTTCTTTATGGTCTCAACAGCCTCCTCAAGGGAGTACTGTTTGTCCTTATCAACAAGCTCTAAAGCCTTTAAGTACTTCTTTCCTCTTTTTGCCATGGCTACGCCTCCAATCCTTCTACTTCAATACCCATTGAGCGGGCAGTACCGGCTATGATCTTCATAGCTTGCTCAATGTCTTCCGTGTTCAGGTCTTTTAGCTTTATCTGTGCAATCTCCTTCAGCTGTTCCCTGTTTACCTTACCTACCTTTTCCCTTTTTGGATCGGAAGCCCCTTTCTTAATACCTGCCGCCTCTTTAAGCAGGTAAGAAGCTGGAGGAGTTTTCAGGATAAAAGTGAACGACCTGTCAGAATAAACGGTAATAACGACAGGCACAATAGTTCCCGGCTTCATGTCAGCCGTGGCGGCGTTGAAGCTTTTAACGAACTCCATAATGTTTACGCCGTGCTGACCTAAAGCAGGACCAACCGGCGGTGATGGTGATGCCTGTTGAGCCGGTATCATCAGCTCAATCGTCCCTACAACTTTCTTTGCCATAAAAAGTACACCTCCTTGAGTTTAAATCTTTTCCACCTGGGAGAACTCAAGTTCAACCGGTGTGGAACGTCCAAATATGGAAATGGACACTATAAGTTTTTCTTTTTCCGGAATTACCTCTTCCACCGTACCTGTAAAGTTCATAAACGGACCTTCTATAACCCGTACCTGATCCCCTTTCTGGAACAGAAGTCTCTTGACCTTTGGAGCACCTTTCTCTATCTGTCCCAGTACCTTCTGTATGTCCTTCTCGTCCAGCGGGACAGGAACACCGCCGGCACTTACGAAACCTATAATGTAAGGCGTTTTCTTTATCAGGTCTATAAGGTCGTCGTTAAGCTCCGCTTTTATAAGCAGGTATCCGGGAAATATTTTATTTTCAAGTACTATCCTTGCTTCAGTCTTGTTTTCCTTACACTGGATTTTCTGCCCCGGTTTGAATATGGGACTGTGGTTTACACACTGCTCGTCCCCCTCAACACTTTCAAGCACCTTTACCTTACCGTCTTCTATGGAAAACTTGGTGACGCCCTTCTTACCCATTACGTCTATTTCCCTGTTTGCCCCTTTCAGTGAAAGCCTGTACTTTTCCTTTCCCAACGCTTTTATAACAACCTTCTCTTCAGCAGGGACAAGGACCTTATCAACCAGATGGTTCATGTTGTTAAGCTCAAGCATTCTGATCAGGTTTTCCTTTGCCCTTATCTCAAGGTTTGACTGTGTGTAAAGGGCGTACCACTTCTTCTTGTCTTCCTTCTTTTCCTGCTCCTGACCTTCTTTATTCTCAAGCTCTTTATTTTTCTCTTCAGACATCAATTTACCCCTTCTTATTTGTAAAGGTAGTCAAATATCCTGTCAAACAGCAGGTCTAACCCCCACAGGTAAAGTGATACGAGCAGTGTGAAAACGATAACCGCTATCGTGGCGTTCCTTACCAGCTCCCTTGAGGGCCACGTTACCTTTTTAAGCTCCTCCTGTACCTCTTTCAAAAATTTAGGTATTTCACTTACTTTCATCTGCTCTCCGGCAATAAACAAGCGGGGCAAGGAGGACTCGAACCCCCGACCGCGGGATTTGGAGTCCCGTGCTCTACCAACTGAGCTATTGCCCCTTTAAGGATTTATTTTATTTCCCTGTGGAGTGTATGCTTCCTGCAAAACTTACAGTACTTCTTCAGCTCAAGCCTTTCGGTGTGCTTCCTTTTGTTCTTCGTGGTGGTGTAGTTCTTCCTCTTACATTCCGTACAGGCTAAAGTTATTATTTCCCTTGCCATTATCAAGACCCCTTACTACTCAATTATTTTGGTAACAACGCCAGCACCGACAGTTCTACCACCTTCCCTGATGGCAAACCTCATCTGCTCTTCAATAGCAACAGGTT
>JAADDT010000053.1 GCA_013153765.1 Aquificota bacterium | reverse complement strand
GTCTCCCTTGATGCGAAGGTTGAAAACCACCCTGACTACCGTCAGGTGGAAAAACTCCAGAAGGAAATACAAAAACTGAAAGAAAAGCAGGAGGAATACCTTAAACCCATACCCCAGCGTAGAAGAGGACTGTCCTATGACCAGATACTCAAATACGCAAAAGAAGGCAAAAAGGTTAGGGGACACAAAATCCAAACACTGAAGCAGATGGCAGAATGGATAAAGCTACAGAAGGAAATATCCAGACTGGTTGAGCAGAAAAAAACACTGGAAGAAAAAATAGTAAAGCAGATCATACAGACCACCCCCGTCGTATGTGCCACAAACTCGGGAGCAGGCTCGGAATTCCTCCTTGAAGAAACCTTTGACCTGATAGCGGTTGACGAAGCCTCCCAGTCAACCGAGCCTTCCTGTCTCATTCCAGTAATCAAAGGGAAAAAACTGGTTCTGGCAGGAGACCACAAACAGCTACCCCCTACAGTCCTGCATCCGGAAGCCAAAGGACTTACATTCACCATGTTTGAAAGGTTTATAAAACTGTATCCGGAAAACAGCTACATGCTGAAAATACAGTACAGAATGAACAAAACGATTATGGAATTCCCTTCCACAGAGTTTTACGGAGGAGAGCTACTGCCTGCCGAAAGTGTGGCTGACAGGAAACTTTCCCAGCTTACAGGCAGACAGGGAGAAAACCCCATAACGGACGACACGCCGGTTCTGTTCATTGATACGGAAGGAAAATCGGCTGAAAGGCAGAAAAAAGGGAGCCGTTCAAGGTATAATCCGGAAGAGGCAAAACTGGTAAAACTTGTGGCGGAGGAACTGCTGTCTGCCGGTCTAAAACCGGAAGATATAGGCGTTATCACCCCTTACAAAGACCACGAAGAATACCTGAAAAAACTACTTCCCCAGCTGGAGATAAAAACGGTTGACGGCTTTCAGGGAAGGGAAAAGGAAGCCATAATCATATCCCTCGTCAGAGCAAACCCAGACGAAGAGATAGGCTTCCTTGACGACCTGCGGAGGCTTAACGTTGCCCTTACCAGAGCAAAAAGAAAGCTGGTGGTGATAGGCGACGCACCCACCCTTTCCTCAAACCGGACGTACTCCCGTTTCATCAATTTTGTAAAAAACAAAGGTAAGGTAATAAAAGCCGGAGAAATAGAAAAGGTTGAAAACGGTAATAAAACTACTGCTAAAACCCGATAAATACTGGAAAGACTACCTTTCCCTATACAGCACAGGCAGGGAATACCTGATAAAACAGGCATTACCGCTGGCAACGGTCGGACCGCTTCTGTCCTTCTACAGCTTACAGGCACAGGAAGGCTACGCAACAGAAGTGGCTTTCCTTTACTCAGCAACCACATACGTTATGGACATTCTAACGGTTATAGTATTTGCTTTTATCCTGTCAAAAACAGCGAAAAAAGAAATGGATACGGCTGTGAAACTTTCCGTAGGCACAAACATACCGGTATGGCTTTCTGATGTTGTGGACATTTACCAGCCTTTACGGATATTAAGCAGTTTAGGTCTGTTTTACAGCATATACCTTTTGTGGACTGGTCTTGAAGCGGTTGGACTAAAAAAATACCGAGCCTTCGCCGTAGTTTTACACCTATCCCTTTATTTGATTAATGCATTTTTATCAGAATTAATAGCCTTAAACCCGCTTGTGAAGGAGTTTTTCAAGAATTCATAATAAACAAAGCCCTATTCTAATATTAAAAATATCATATTAATGGACTGTTGCCTGACTTATAACTTTTTATTAAAATACAGTTAGGGGGAGAAAACCATGAGGCTAAAACTGGTTCTAAACTCGTACCAGCCTTTTATTAATCTGCCTTTACACCACAACGTTACAATACAAGGAATGCTTTACAAAAGCCTTCCAAAAATACTGCTTGACTTTTTAAACGAGATAGGATTTTTCCACACAGGGAAAAAATTCAAACCGTTCACCTTCTCACGGATTTACTCCGAGCGTTTCGTATTGGACAAGGACAAAAAAAGGATAAAATACAAAGCCCCAATAACGATTTACCTGTCTTCGGCGGTAAACGGCAAGGCTAAAAACTGGGACGGTTCAATTCCGGAGGGAGAAAAAATACAGCTTGGTAAAAACGAGCTTTTTTTAGAAAAAATCGTAGTAAAAAGGGAGCCGGAGTTTGGAGAGGAATTTTACATAAGGACGCTTTCCCCAATTACCGTTTACAGAACCTTTGAAAACGAAAACCAAAAAAAATTTTACCAGTACTACAATCCTTCACAGGAAGAATTTGAGGAGCTTATAAGGGATAACCTGAAGAAAAAATACAGCTTCATAACCGGCAGGGAGATAGACCACTTCCCGATAAAAATAGAATCTACAGAGCGTTTAAGAAAAGTGCTTATAAAATACAGGGACTTTCCTGTTGAAGCTTACGACGGCGTGTTCAAAATAAAAACCGACCCTGAAATGTTCAAGGTAGTTTACGACACAGGTTTAGGTTCAAAAAACTCCCAAGGCTTCGGCATGATAGAGGTCTTAAACAAGAATTGATACTAACATTAAAGTCTGACTTTTTCTTTTAAACCTTTCAGCAGGTCTTCCATAGCTTGAAGGTAAGTTTCAAGCCTTGAATAGATACTGTCCGCCAGTCCATCGTCGTAAGAATGGACGCTTAAATTCCTGTCTTCTAACATATCAAGCCACACCTCTCCATCAGGGGTAAGACCTATGGAAAAAGCCTCCCTTATACATTCCCTCGGTGAACGGCAGGTTAAACCTTCCCTGTGGAGAAAATCCTTAAGGATTATCCAAATCAATTCAAAACACAGTTCAAACCTTTTAACAGCACTGTCCCTCACCACATCGTCCTTTTCAAGCTTTAAAACAGTTTTAAACCTTTCAAGGCAGGTTTCCAGTTCTTCAATCCTGTATTTTAAATTCATAAACCAAAATCCCCCCGTTTTTAACCCCCTTTTTAAACCTGTCTGAAGAGGTATTAAAATAAATAAGGTCTACCTTCCTTAAGGTCTTTATGTTATCTACACGGTTTTTTATTTTCCTGAAGTCCCTGTGGCTTACCATTCGCTCTGTTTCAACAACCAGATCAATATCGGAAGAAGGCGTTTCCCTTCCCTCCGCAAGCGAGCCTATCAGGTAAACCTTAAACGGCTGGTTTATTTCCTCTTTCAAGATGTTTAAGGTCTGGTTTATTAAGGATTTTATGTTTTTCCCCAATCCGTTCAGACCTGCCATAGACCAAACCTATTTGATAATAGAGCCTACCGGTTCTCCAAGGAGGATTTTCATCAGGTTGCCTTTTTTCTTGATGTTAAAGACGATTATTGGCAGTTTGTTTTCCATACACAGCGTTAACGCTGTATGATCCATCACCTTAAGGTCTTTGTTTATTGCGTCCAGATAGCTTATTTCCTTCAGCAGTTTTGCGTCAGGATGCTTTTCCGGGTCCTTGTCGTATATACCGTCAACCTTCGTTGCCTTTAGTAAAACATCGGCTTTTATTTCCGCCGCCCTTAAAGCTCCTGTGGTATCTGTGGTAAAAAATGGAGAGCCTGTTCCGGCGGCAAATATTACTATTCTGCCCTTTTCAAGGTGTCTTATCGCCCTCCTTCTGATGTAAGGCTCCGCAATCTGCCTCATCTCTATGGCTGACATAACCCTCGTCGGCACGTCCTTCTTTTCCAGAATGTCCTGAAGGGCAAGGGCGTTCATAACGGTGGCAAGCATTCCCATGTAGTCTGCCGTAGCCCTGTCCATTCCCATAGCAGAGCCTTTTACTCCCCTGAAAATGTTGCCACCGCCTATCACTATCGCTATTTCCGCCCCTATTTCGTAAACGGACTTTATCTCCTCAGCCAGTTCGTCAATAAATTGAGGGTCTATACCGTATTCCCTGTCCCCCATTAAGGCTTCGCCGGAAAGCTTAAGCAGAACCCTTTTATACTTAAGTCCCACATTACTCCCCTATTTCGTATCTGGTAAACCTTCTTACCTGTATGTTTTCCCCTAATTTTGCTATGTATTCCTTTATCAGGTCTTCCACAGTTTTCTTTTCGTCTTTTATGTAAGGTTGTTCAAGTAAGCACACCTCTTTGAAGAACTTTTCAACCTTACCTTCCGCTATCTTTTCCGCTATGTGTTCAGGCTTGCCTTCAGCTAAAGCCGCTTCCCTTGCTATCTCACCTTCCTTTTCCACAACCTCTTTAGGCACACTTTCCCTGCTTACGTACTGTGGCTTCATCGCCGCTATCTGGAGTGCCAGCTCGTTAGCTAACTCTTTAAACGTTTCGTTCCTTGCCACAAAGTCCGTTTCACAGTTCAACTCAAGCAGGACACCTACCCTGCCACCTGCGTGTATGTAAGCGTGTATAAGACCTTCCTTCGTTTCCCTTCCGGCTTTTTTAGCCGCCTTCGCTATTCCCCTTTTCCTTAAAAGCTCAACGGCTTCCTCAAGGTTTCCGCCTGTTTCCTCAAGTGCTTTCTTACACTCAAGGATGCCCGCTCCGGTCATTTCCCTTAAGGTTTTAACTAACTTTGCATCTACCGCCATTATTTTAACTCCTCCTTTGCTTCTTCTATTTCTTCAGGAAGGTTTTCTTTCACTTCCCTGTCAACGGCGTTTTCTATAGCCTCTTCCTTTGCAGGAGAGTTTGCCCCGTGTATGCCGGACTCAACAACGCTAACCTCAGCAACACCTTCCTCCTGAGCCTTCTTAAGCAGTTCAGCTTCAACGCTTTCAGTTTCCATCTCAGCCCCAACGCTTTCCCTTAAAGCCTTTCCTTCAAGGACTGCATCGGCTATTTTGGTGGTTATAAGGTTGATCGCCTTTATTGCGTCGTCGTTGCCCGGTATTGGATAGTCTATTAAATCCGGATCACAGTTAGTATCCGCTATCGCAACCACAGGTATTCCCAGCTTTTTCGCCTCCTTTACCGCCAGCTCTTCCCTTACGGTGTCAACTATGTAAAGGATGTCAGGTATCCTTTCCATTTCCTTTATTCCGCCTAAAATCTTTTCAAGCTTTTCCTTTTTCTTTTTAAGCTTAACAACTTCCTTTTTAGGCAGGATTTCAAAAGCCCCTTCAGCTTCCATCCTTTCCAGTTTCTTCAGCTTGTCAATGGATTTTCTGACGGTGTAGAAGTTAGTCAAAAGACCTCCCGGCCACCTTACGTTAATGTAATACGCTCCACACCTTTCAGCCTGCTCCTTAATAATCTCCTGTGCCTGCTTTTTGGTTCCCACAAACATTATGGTTGCTCCGTTTGCAACCTCGTCCCTTACATACTCCCAAGCTGTTTTGAAAAGCGGTATGGTTTTGGCAAGGTCAATGATGTGGATACCGTTCCTTTTGGTGAAGATGTAAGGAGCCATTTTCGGGTTCCACCTTCTTGTCTGATGACCGAAGTGGACGCCCGCTTCCAGCAGTTCTCTCATCGTAATTTCAAACGGCATAACAATACCTCCTAAGGGTTTATTCTTCCGCCTCCCAACGACCACAAAGGGCAACCCTTCTGGAGCGGGAAGCGTGTTTATTTGACTACCAGCAAAAACTTGAATAATATATCATATTTATCTGCAAAATACCAGACTTAAGGGATTAAATGAAAATACTTTACCGCTACCTTTACCGCAAACTTGCCGTTTACCTGCTTGTGTTAGTCCCTTCCTTCACCTTCGTTGCGGTTCTCGTTGAGCTTGTTGAACTTTTGAGGAAGGCAAAAAACCTTGATTATCAGGCTATAGCCCTTTTTGTCCTTTTCCAGTCTCCGGAAAAGATTTACTACATACTGCCCGTTTCTGTGGTTGTTGCCTTTTTTATGCTTGCCCGTGATCTGATAAACAGGAGGGAGATATACCCCATACTGCTTAACGGCATTTCCTTAAGGAGGCTGGGACTTGCCCTTTTCCTCTTTCCCACATTCATATCACTTCTACAGCTTGCCAATCTGGAACTGGTAATGCCACAGGCAAAAAGGAAGGCGGAGCAGATTTACGGCTTTATAAAACAAAAGCCCCAGAAAGAGCCGTTAATAGCTTACAACTCCTGGGTCGTGCTTGACAAAAACACTTTCCTTTACTTTTCCTTTTTAGACCTGAAAAACAAAAAAGGTAAAAACGTGGTAATACTAAAACACGACGAAAACTTCAGACCTGTTTTAAGGATAGAAGGGAGGGAGTTTTATATTTCTGACAGGATAAAAATAAAAAACAGTAAGGTAATAAAAATAAAAAGTGAGACAGAAATTTCGTTAACCAGACACAAAGAATACCAGTTTCCCAAAAAAATAGACGTGGAAAGCTTTAAAAGGCTTGTGAAGGTAAAAAAACCTGTCTCCATAAGACAGCTTTACAGGTCTGCGGTTATTGCCGAAAAGTTCGGCTATCCTGCCTCCTATTACTGGAGTAAGATGTACTCAAACATAGCCACATTACTTTCCCCAATCGTCCTTTCTTTCACCTTTTATCCACTTCTGTGGAGCAGGAAGAAAACAAACGTGGTGGTTATTGCCGTTATGCTGTTTGCTTACTGGTACGCCACGGCTTTTTTAACTTCCATAGCCCAGAGCAATGTTATACCTTACTACGGAATATTTGCCGTTGATCTGGTTTACCTGCTGATAGGGACAGTCCTTTTCAGCAGGCTTAAGTTTGTGGAGCTTTAGGATAGGAGCCCAGTATTTTAAAGAAAGGCGTTTTTTCCTCCAGTTCCTTTAAAGCCTTCCTTATTTTTTCGTCCGAAACGTGCCCCTCTATATCGGTGAAAAAGACGTAATCCCAAGCCTCCTTTCTGGAAGGTCTTGATTCTATCTTTGTCATGTTTATGCCGTGTTTGTAAAGAGGTTCAAGCGTTTTGTAAAGAGCCCCCACCTCGTTTTTCAGGGAAAATACGAAGGTGGTTTTGTCGTTCCCGCTTGGAGGTAGCTCCTCCTTACCTATTACCAAAAATCTGGTGTAGTTCTGTGGATGTTTGTCTATCTTCCTTTCTATTATGTGCAGTCCGTAAATGTTTGCCGCCGCTTCACTTGCCACAGCCGCCGCCTCGTAGTCGTCCTTTGCTATTTCAGCCGCCTTTGCCGTTGAGTCAACCTCTATCTGCTGTGCCTGTGGCAGGTTTTTTGAAAGCCAGTCTCTACATTCGGCAAATGCGTGTCTATGTGAATAAACTTTTGATATTTCTTCCTTATTGGGATTTATGCCTATCAGGTGGAGGGATATTTCCAATATTACCTCACCGGTTATTTTCAGCGGATAATCAACCAGTAAGTCCAGCGTGTAGTTCACTATACCTTCTATGGTGTTTTCCACAGGAACCACGCCGTAGTCAGCCTTTCCCTTTATTATCTCGTCAAAAACGTCCTTTATGGTTGAGACCGGTATGTGCTCTACAGCCTGTCCAAAATGCTCCATAGCCGCAAGGTGCGTGAAAGTAGCTTTAGGTCCCAGATATGCAACCTTCATACTTTCCTCCGTGGAACGGCAGGCTGATATTATCTCCCTGAAAACAGGTCTTATGTAGTCCGTAGGAAAGTCCCCGCCTAACTCCCTGTTCAGTTTTTCCAGCCTTTCAAATATTTTCTGCTCCCTGCTCGGCACGTAAATAGGCAGTCTGTTTTTCTTTTTTATACTTCCTACCTGTTTAGCCAGTCTGGCACGCCTGTTCAGTAGCTTCAGTATCTCCTCGTC
Source organism: Aquificota bacterium (assembly GCA_013153765.1). GTDB lineage: Bacteria > Aquificota > Aquificia > Aquificales > Hydrogenothermaceae > Persephonella_A. The sequence continues at coordinate 5,920 of JAADDT010000053.1, read as the reverse complement.
TATCCTGTCTATTTCCTGTCTTAACCTTTCAAGCTCCCTGTTTGCTTCCATCAGATAAGGTTCCTCTGCACAATATCAAGAAGTATTTTATGTATCCTTTCGCCACCGGCAACAACGTTGCCGTCCAGCTCCCGCCTGCCGTGGAAATTGGTATAAACACCGCCAGCCTCCTCCACAAGCAGTGAGCCTGCCGCAATGTCCCATTTTGACAGCTTCATCTCAAAAAAGCCGTCAAAAACGCCTTCAGCCGTAAGAGCAAGGTCAACTGCGGCGGCTCCCGGTCTCCTGACGGCAGAAAAGGTTATCATAGCCTCCCTGAAAGCCTTCAGATACCGGTCTATCTCCTCCTCGTACCTGAAGGGAAAGCCTGTGGCTATTATGGACATATCCAAAGGTCTGTCAGAAACGGATATTCTCCTGCCGTTGCAGTAAGCCCCTTCTCCCTTCCCTGCCCAGTAAAGCTTGTCAAACATAGGTATGTAAACCGCTCCAGCTACTATCTCACTTCCCTTCTGTAGTGCCACAGAAACGGCAAACACCTCAAAACCGTTAATGTAGTTTTTAGTCCCGTCCAGCGGATCAACTATCCACTGGTATTCACCATTACCGCCTGCCACCCCTTCCTCCTCACCGAGGAAGCTGTGGTCAGGATAAACGGAAAGTATAAAGTTCTTTATCCTTTCTTCAGAAAGCCTGTCAACGTACGTGACAAAATCCTTCTTTGATTTGTACTCTACCTCTTCTATCTTTACCTTACGGAAGTTTTCCTTCAGTATATAACCGCCTAAAACGGCAGACTCCTTTGCAGTCTGGACGAACTGATTTATCCCTTTCAACAAACTCTCCTTATTCTTTTCTGGTTATTGCCTCAAGGCAGGGCAGTTGCTTACCTTCAAGCAGTTCCAGAAACGCCCCGCCACCTGTGGATATGTAGCTTATGTCGTCAACGACCCCTGCCTTGTGTATTGCGTAATCCGTGTCTCCTCCGCCGGCTATTGACAGTGCGGGAGACTCGGCTATGGCGTGTGCAAGTGCAAAAGTGCCGTACTTGAACTTTTCTATCTCAAAAACCCCCATAGGACCGTTCCATATTATCGTCTGGACGTCCTTCAGTATTTCCTTTATAAGGACCACTGAGGCGTGTCCTATGTCAAGTCCAAGCCAGCCTTTAGGTATTTCCTGCCAAGCAACCTCCATAACCGGCGTCTGCTCGGAAACAGCCTGTCCACACACAAAATCAACAGGCAGGTAAAACTTAACGTCCATCTTTTTAGCCTTGTCTATAACAGATAAGGCTTCGTCAAACATCTCCTCCTCAACGAGGGAGCTACCTACGTTGTATCCCTGTGCCTTCAAGAAAGTAAAAGCCATAGCCCCGCCGATAAAAATCTTATCAACCTTGTCAAGGAGGTGCGTTATAACCCCCAGCTTTGAGGAAACCTTAGAGCCTCCCAAGAAAGCCACAACCGGTCTTTGTGGATTTACCAGTGCCTTTTCAAAATATTTCAACTCCCTTTCCAGCAGAAATCCCATCACTACAGGCTGTATGTAGTCCTTTATCCCGTACATTGATGCGTGCTTCCTGTGGCACGTGCCGAATGCGTCTATTACGTAAACGTCCGATAGGGAGGCTAAAGCCTTTGCAAATTCAGGATCGTTCTTCTCCTCGCCGGGATGGAAGCGGAGGTTTTCAAGGAGTATAACGTCCCCTTCCTCCATAGAGTTAACAGCCTCTTCCACCTCTTTTCCTATACAGTCCGGAAGGAACTTTACCTCTTTCCCCAGCAGTCTTTCAAGCCTTTTTGCCACAGGATAAAGGGAGTATTTTGGATTTCTTTCACCTTTAGGTCTTCCCATATGGGAAGCCAGTATTATTTTTGCGTTCCTGTCAATAAGGTAGTTTATTGTGGGAATAGTCTCCCTTATCCTGACGTCGTCAACGATGTTCCCGTGCTCGTCTAAAGGCACGTTGTAATCAACCCTTACGAAAACCCTTTTACCGTTTACCTCAACGTCCTCAAGCGTCAGATAACCGTTGAACATTTCTCCCTCCTAAAACGGTAAGTCGTCCTCTCCTTCACTTTCCCCTTCTATACCGCCCAGTATGTCCCATTCGGAGGCGTCTATGCCCCTTATCTTAAGTGCGGTCTGTCTTAAAAGCTCCAGATATCCGGCTATCTCCCTGAAAGCCTCAAGCATTGAAGCAAGCTTGTTTACCTCTTCCTGTGAAAGCTGTCCCTTGTGGGTCCTTAAAGCCCTTTTTATAGCCGCTTTCGTTATTACTATCTCACCGGTTTTTGCCTGCCATTCACTCCAGAACTCGTTAGTCCCTAAAGGACTTTTTACTATAAACCTTTCAAGGTTAGTAAGCTCCTGAGTTAAAAGCATCTCAAAGGAAGATATTTTTTTATCCATAACCAAAACTCCAAACCGTTGTTATTTTTCGTCCCCGTTGTCCTGCTTTGAGTAATGCCTTATCATCTCCTTGATCAAAAAGCCTATGATCAACAGGGAGACGACGGCAAAACCGAACGCCGCTATGTATGCGGTAATTGGCTCGTCCATAACACCACCCCCCTTCAATCTATCCAGTAGTTTGGTGCCTCCTGCGTAATGTAAACGTCGTGGGCGTGGCTTTCCCTTAAACCTGCGTTAGTTATTTTTATAAACTTACCGTTCTGCTGGAGGTCAGTAATCGTCCTGCTACCGGTGTATCCCATACCGGAGCGGAGACCACCTACCAGCTGGTAAACGATGTCAGACAGAGGTCCTTTAAATGGAATTCTGCCCTCTATCCCTTCAGGGACGAACTTTTCCACGTTTTCCTGTGAGTACCTGTCAGAGGAGAACCTTGCCTTCATAGCCCCTAAAGAGCCCATTCCCCTGTAAACCTTGTAAGCCCTTCCCTGATAGAAAATCCTTTCTCCCGGAGATTCCTCCGTCCCTGCAAACAGTGAGCCGAGCATTACCGTATCCGCTCCGGCGGCTATCGCCTTCACAATATCGCCGGAATACCTTATGCCACCGTCAGCTATAACCATCTTTCCGTATCTGTGTGCCACTTCCGAACACTTGGCAATCGCCGTTATTTGAGGAACGCCTATACCTGCCACCACCCTCGTTGTACAGATTGAGCCGGGACCGACACCGACCTTGACAGCGTCAACGCCGGCTTTTATCAGGTCTTCAGCCGCCTCACCGGTGGCTATGTTTCCTCCTACTATGTTAAGCTCGGGAAACTCTCCCCTTATCCTTTCCACCGTTTCCAGAACCCTTACGGAATGTCCGTGTGCAGTGTCAACAACTATAACGTCAACCCCGGCGTCAACAAGTGCGGCAACCCTGTCAAGCGTATCGGGACCTGTTCCCACTGCCGCCCCTACACGCAGTCTGCCAAGCTCATCCTTACAGGCGTTAGGATACTGCTTCCTTTTCACTATGTCCTTTATGGTTATAAGACCTTTAAGCCTCCCTTCCTCGTCAACAACCGGCAGTTTTTCAACCTTGTGTTTCTGGAGTATTTCCATAGCCTCCTCAAGGGATATGCCTTCCCTTGCGGTTATGAGTGGAGCTTTGGTCATAAATTGGGACACCGGCTTGCTGTAGTCCCTCTTGTGTAAAAACCTTAAATCCCTGTTTGTAAGTATTCCTATAAGCTTCCCTTCCTCATCTACCACAGGCACGCCGGATATTTTGTAAGTTGACATTATCTCAAGTGCTTCCTTTACGGTCTGGTCAGGTCTGATGGTTACAGGCTCAACTATCATTCCGCTTTCAGCCTTCTTTACCTTTTCCACTTCCTTCATCTGATCTTCTATGGACATGTTCCTGTGGATTATCCCTATACCGCCTTCCCTTGCAAGTGCAATTGCGAGCCTGTGTTCCGTCACCGTGTCCATTGCGGCTGATACTATGGGAATGTTCAGCTTTATCCGTGGCGTCAGGTAAGAGCTGACGTCCGCTTCGTGTGGCAGAACGTCTGACTTCCTCGGAAGAAGCAGGACGTCGTCAAAGGTAAGGGCTTCTTCTATTGTTAATTCGTTAAACATATAAGTCTTTGACCTCCTTCTGTTTGTAGGACAGTTTAGGAAAGAATTTTATCAATTTTACCATTAAATTAGACCGCTGTAAATTCAGCGTTAAGCCGTTTGTAAAGGCTTTCTGACCCAAATCTGCCCTTACGATTGTTGAACTGCAAATTATGGTGTAATATTCTAATTGTTTGTTATAAATTTTGGAGGTAAAAAATTGGCAAATATCACTATCGGCAGACTGGATTTTCCAAAAGTTTCCCAGCAACCTGTTGAAATAGTAGAAAGGAAAGGGAAGGGACACCCCGATACCATCTGTGATGCCTTGGGAGAGGAGCTTTCAATCGCACTGTCAAAGATGTACAGGGAAGAATGTGGAGCCATAATGCACCACAACGTTGACAAGGCACTTCTTATCGGCGGAATTGCAGAGCCTAATTTCGGCGGAGGAACCATAATAGCCCCGATAGAAATATACCTGTCAGGAAGGGCTATAAACGAAATACACGGTAAAAGACTGCCTGTTGAGGAGCTGGCTGTTGAGACTGCCCATAAGTGGCTTTCGGAAAACATACCTAACCTTGACCCTGTAAACCACGTAATAATCCACCCTAAACTGAAGCCCGGAAGTAAAGACCTTGTGGAGCTGTTTGAAAGGTTCCAGCTGAAAGGTGAAATACCCCTTGCAAACGACACGTCCTTTGGCGTTGGACACGCCCCGTTTGACGACACGGAGACGATAGTTTACGAGCTGGAAAGAGTACTCAACAGTAAGGAGTTTAAGAAAGACCACCCTTACGTCGGTGAAGACATAAAGGTTATGGGAGTTAGAAGATACAACAAGATAAACATCACGATAGCAATGGCTTTCGTTGACAGGTTTGTAAAGGACATGGAGGACTACCTTGAAAAGAAAAGGCTGGTGTCCGAATACGCCCATGGGATAGCCCAGAACCTTACGGACAGGGAGGTTGAGGTTTTCATAAACACGGCTGACGACCCGGACAACAACTCGGTTTACATAACCGTAACCGGCACTTCCGCCGAAGCCGGAGACGACGGACAGATAGGCAGAGGAAACAGGGTAAACGGTCTGATAACGCCTTACAGACCTATGAGCCTTGAGGCGGCGGCAGGTAAAAACCCAGTATCTCACGTTGGGAAGATATACAACACAGCCGCAACTGACATGGCGGAAAGGATAGTGGCTGAAGTGGAAGAGGTTGAGGAGGTTTACGTCTATCTGGTAAGCCAGATAGGTAAGCCCATAACCGAACCGCAGGTTTGCGACATAAAACTCCGTACAGACAAGGACATAAAAGGTCTGGAAGAAAAGGTAAGGAAAATAGCGGAAGAGGAGCTACAAAACCTGCCGTACACTTGGAAAAAGTTCCTTGAAAGGAAGTTCAGGCTTTACTGATAATGCTTAAGGTCGGTCTGACAGGCTCTATAGCCACAGGTAAGTCAACGGTAGCCCGCCTCCTTCAAAAGGAGGGGGCTTTTGTGATCAGTGCGGACGATGTAGTCCACAGGCTACTTGAAAAGGAAGAGGTAAAAAGGCGGATAAGGGAGATTTTAGGCGACGTTTTCAAGCCTGACGGCAGTGTGGACAGGAAAAAGGTAGCTGAAATAATATTCTCAAACCCCGAAAAAAAGAAACAGCTTGAAGAACTGCTACATCCACAGGTTCAGCGGGAAATAAAAAATTTTTTCTCCAGACTGGAAAGGGAAAAGCCTGACAGCATAGCGGTGGCTGAAGTGCCACTTATGATAGAGACGGGAAGCTACAAAAACTACGACGTGGTGGTGGTGGTTTACGCTCCGGAAAGCCTCCAGAAAAAAAGGCTGATTGAAAAAGGTCTTACAGAAGAGGAAGCTGAAAAAAGGAT
>JAADDT010000042.1 GCA_013153765.1 Aquificota bacterium | reverse complement strand
AGTATTAAAAACAGTCCGAAAATTATTATTCCAACCGCTATAAAGTAGTACTCTTTAGCCTCGCCAAAGAAATGCTCAGCCGCCTTGCCGAAAAAATATCCTACGGAAAGGTATATGACAGCCCAGAAAAACAGGGATATAAGGTTAAAAAACATAAACTTGCCGGTTCCAAAGCCTGTGGCTCCCATCAGCATCATAGGTATCATTCTCATACCGTATAAAAACCTGATGATAAAGATGGACAGTACGCCGTACCTTTCAAGTAGCTTCCTTGCCCGCCTGTACTCCTTGCGGGTATGCCTGTTTTTAAGGAGCAGTTCCCTGCCTTTCCACTTTCCGACGAAAAAGTATATTATTTCGTGGCAGAAGGCTCCAGCCATTGCCGATACGAGGGACAGGTAAGGGTTGAGCATTTTAAGTTTTATGAAAAATCCCACCACAAGCAGGAATATTTCACCTTCAAGGAAAGTACCTATAAAAACGGCTATGTAGCCGTAGTTTTGAAGAAACTGCTCCAGATTTTCTATGGTGTGCAACCTCCCGCAGGCTGTATATTTATTATATAACGGACTTCCGTTAAATTTCGGCTGAAGGTGTTTGGTTATGGAAAGTATAGTGCTGTGTATTACCGGAGCAAGCGGGACTGTTTACGGCATAAGGCTTTTAGAGGAGCTTTCAAAAAGGTTTAACCTTTACCTTGTCGTTTCGGACAGTGCGTTTAAGGTGATGGAAGCGGAGCTTGGTATGGAAAGGTCTGAATTTCTGAAAAAACTGCCTGAAAACTGCCGTTTTTACAGCCAAAGTGAGATAGATGCTCCCGTCTCAAGCGGTAGCGTGCTTTCCCTGACGGAAGGCGTTATCGTAGCTCCCTGCTCCACAGGAACGCTTGGGGCGGTGGCAAACGGCATATCAAACAACCTGATACACAGGGTTTGTGATGTTGCATTAAAGGAAAGGAAAAAACTGTACCTGCTGGTACGGGAGATGCCACTTTCCCTGATACACGTTAAAAATATGGAAAGGGTTATTTCCGCCGGCGGTGTGGTCTCGATTGCTTCACCTTCCTTTTATACAAAACCTGAAACTGTTGATGATATGGTAAACTTTGTGGTGGGAAAAGTGCTTGACCACTTCGGCGTAAAGCACAACCTTTATAAAAGGTGGAGAGATGAAGGTTTCTGAATGTGCGGAGCTGTTTCTTTCTTACATATCGGACAAGTCCCCCCATACGCTAAAAAACTACCGGTCTGACCTGAACCAGTTTATAAAGATAGTGGGGGATAAGGAGGTTGACAGCATAACCAAGGCTGACATAGCCAAGTTCAGAATGGTGCTCCAGTCCGAAAGGAAAAAGTCCTCCACCATAGCAAGGAAGCTTGCCTGCATAAACTCCTTTTTTGAATACCTTATAGACCTTGAGGTTGTGTCTTCCTCACCGATTACACGCTCACACAGACCGAAGGTTCTGCAAAAAATTCCCCAGTCCCTTTCCCATGAGGAGATAAGGAAGGTTCTTAGGGCTACCAGAACGCTTACGGAAAAGGTGATAATAGTCCTTATGCTTACAACCGGACTGCGTTCTTCAGAACTGCTGGGAATAAGGAGGGGGGACATACGGATAGAGCATAAAGGGGAGCTTTACGGGGCAGATGCGGTTTACAAACTTGAACTGGAGGAAGGGGACATACTTTATATAAAGGTGGTCGGTAAGGGAGGAAAGGAAAGGGAAGTGCCGATAACAGGTGAGCCGATGGCACTGCTGGTGGAGTACCTTAAGTTTAACAATACGGAAAGGGTTTTTCCCCTTTCTTACTACTCACTGTGGAGGATGGTGGTAAACATCGGCAGGAGGGCAGGCATTCCACTCCATCCTCACAAACTACGGCACACGGCGGCAACACTTGCACTACAGTCTGGGGCGGAGCTGAGGATAATACAGGAGCTTCTGGGACACGCCTCTCCCCTTACTACCGCCAGATACGCAAAGGTGGGACGGAAACAGCTTCTCAAGGCAACAAAGTCCCTTTCTGAAAATATAAAGATTTAGGTGGTGAAAATGTTAAGGCTGTTGTTTGTCTTGGCTTTTACCGTTGTTGTAAGCGGTTGTGTGGGTGGCGGAGGTTCTGACGGCGGTGATTACGGGGTGGAAAGTCCCCTTACCGTTGAAAGCACTTGGTACTGGCAGTTGTATGTTGACGAGAAACATCCGTTAAGGATGGACATCCCTGCACAGGTTTACGACATTGACCTGTTTGACACGCCTGTTGACGTGATAAAACAGCTTAAGGAAGATGGGAAGGTCGTCATATGCTACTTCAGTGCCGGCTCTTACGAGGAATGGAGACCTGACAGCGGTCTTTTTCCGGAGGAGGCTTTGGGAAATCCCCTTGAAGGATGGGAAGGTGAAAGGTGGCTGGACATAAGAAATCCTGCTGTAAGAACGATTATGGCGGCAAGGCTTGATCTGGCAAAGGAGAAGGGCTGTGATGGAGTTGAGCCGGACAACGTGGACGGTTATACAAACAACACAGGTTTCCCTCTGACTTACAGCGACCAGATAGACTACAACCTGTTCCTGTCGCAGGAAGCACACAGAAGGGGACTGTTAGTAGGGCTGAAAAACGACCTTCTACAGGTTGAAGACCTTGTGGATTACTTTGATTTTGCCGTAAACGAGCAGTGCCACCAGTACGGGGAATGTTACTACCTTGATCCTTTCATAAAACAGGGAAAGCCGGTGTTTAACGCCGAATACTGGGAGGTTTACATCACGGACGACGAAGCTTTCCGCAAACTGTGTGAAGACGCAAAAAGCAGGAACTTCCGCACATTGGTACTGCCTGTTAACCTTGACGGCAGTTTCGTCAAAAGCTGTGATTACGGAGAATATTAGGGTCAAGACCTAAAGCCTTCAGGTTTGCTCCTGCCTTCAGGAGGGTTTCCTCGTACTCCATCTCAGGGTCCGAATCCGCCACTATACCGCTTCCCACGTATATGAAACAACTGTTATTTTTGAAAATGCTCTGCCTGATAGCCACGCTCATAACAAAGTCCCCGTCAGGCTTAAGCAGAACTGTAGCTCCACAGTAAAGCTCCCTCCTCTGACTTTCTAACGTATCTATAATCTCCACAGCTCTCCTTTTTGGAGCTCCCGTTATTGAGCCTGCCGGAAAAACCGCTTCAACTATCCTGTGGAAAGGGGTGTCTTTCCCCAAAAATCCCTCAACGGTGCTTTCCATCTGGAGGAGTGTCGTGTACCTGTTTACCTCAAACAGGGAGCTTACCTTAACGCTTCCCTTACGGGCTATCCTCCCTATGTCGTTCCTCATAAGGTCTGTAATCATCAGGTTTTCTGCCCTTTCTTTTGGGGAGCTTTCCAGCTCCCTTGCAAGCATCAGCGTTTCCCTTTCAGTTCTGCCAATCTTCCTCGTTCCCTTTATCGGTTTTGATACCAGTTTGCCACCTTTCTTTTCAAGGAACAGCTCCATAGAGCCTGAAACCACCGAAAAGTAAGGTGTTTTGATGTGCATCAGGTAAGGGGCAGGCTGTAGAACTGCCAGATTTCTAAAAATACTGTCAGTATTAAAAAAACCTTTCAGCTGTATTCTATGGGAAAGATTTATCTGGTAAATATCTCCTTCCCGTATGTATTTTTTTGCCTTTTCCACCATTTTTACGAACCGCTTTTTATCCGTCGGGACGAGGATACTGTCTATCCGGTTTTCCGCCGGTTTGGTATTTTCCAGTTCTTTTTTTTCGTATCCTTTATAAAAAAGGAAAAACAGAAGGGGAAGTCCTATGTCCGGCTTTTTGTGTATTTTTTCTTCAAAAATGTACCTTTTGTAATCGTAAGATATGAAACCTAAACCGTAAATCCCTTTTTTTTTAATTATATTTTCTATTATTTTTAACGGTTTATTGGTTTTTATCCTTTTTCCGTTTAAAAAAAGTAAGTCCCTGTAAAAAACCGCCGTGGCTACAGGCTTGCTGAATACTGCCAGACCTTCACTTCCCAGCCAGCCTTTACCGAAAAGTTCAACTTTCATCTTCCTTCTCAAAAAAAATTTTATATAATTATAATTGAGGATTTTTCCAAGGGGAGAGTAATGAAATATAAAGTATCTAAAGAGGAGCTTGAAGCACTCTTTAGAGAAATCTACAGCTCCAAGGATACGGGGGGAAGAAATTACGCATCTACAGGTCTTAAAGAGGCTAAAGAATACCAATTTCTTGCATATAAATACCGGAGCGTTTTAAAAAACCATCTGGTCTCTTCCCTTCCAATAAAACTCCGTCCGGTATCTTACGGTGCTTTCTGGGGCAGTTCAACTGAGGACAAAAACATATACATTGCCGGCTACGACGTTGAAAAAAAGTTCAGGGTTTATACCACCGTCTCCGAAAAGTTTGACACGGCGGTAAAATCCGGTATCGGTATGTATTCCCTCCTTGATCTACAGTTTAACACCGAAAGGTTCGTTGATAGTCTGGGTGAGGCTGTTGTCTCAAGGCTTAAAAAGGACTATCCTTACAATTACAAAAAGATCAACACTGCAGGTCTCCAGTTTTACGACGAGGAGTTTTTGAAGCTTTCTTACCGTTTTGAGATAGGCGGTGAGGAGGTTGATTTCTGCATCTGGCTTGACAGGGGTTTTGTTGAGACGGACAGCGTATCACCTTTCATCACATCTCCCCCAACCTCTCTGGGAAGGAAAAAACTGAAAAAGCTGAAGGAAAACCTTACCGTAAATTTCGTAGTTGAAAGCAAGCCTGTAATGGTAGATATTAATAAACTGAGAGAGGGTGAAGAGATAAGCCTAAATCCGGAATTTGTAGAGAAGGTGGTTTAGGAGGGAACGATTAAAGAGAAGGTTCTGAACCTACTATCAAATATAGTTGAGAGCGTGGAGGAGGGCAGTCTGCCTGATTCTGACAGGATAAACTCGGATTACTACTACATTACAGATGGTAAGAACTGGCTTTACGTCAAAAGCGACCTTTTCGTTATGCTTGTTTTTTCCCTCGGCTCCGACTGGGCAAAAAAGCTGTTTACAGACCTTTTCCCTTCGGAGGAGCTGAAGGACGATGTTGCCGACCACGTGCCTATCACCGGTGATGAGATTGTATTCAACGTAAGTAATGAGGGACAGTTTTTTCCAAACGGGATAATCCTGAAAACGGACAGGAAAAAGTCTGAAGCCGGAGCGGTAATAGGTAAGGAAACGGGACTTGGTCAAAGGCAGATATCCCTACCGGTTGTGGTAAGGGTTTTCAGTAAACAGATACCGCTTTCCGATATTGACAGCATCGGTGAGACCTCCGAAATACTCCTTTCCTCCACAGAGCCGGTAGAGGTTGAACTGCTCGTAAACGGGAATATTATCGGTAAAGGTCTTCTTAAAAGGGAAGACGGCAAAGGATACAAACTTAAGATAACAGAACTTTTAATATAAATGCAGGCTTTACTTTTCTCGTGGCTTACTTATCTGGTAGGGGCTTACTTTATAGAAAGGGATTTTAAAAGGCTACTTTTCCTTAGCGGAGCTTTTGTTTCCCTCGTGCTTTACTACCTGCTGGGATTTTTAGGGGAGGCGTCCCTTTACAGGGAGATTTTGATCGTTGTTTACTTTATGTTCATATTTTTACATTTTTCCTCCCGTCCAAAACTGTTTCTGCTGGTACTTTTCTGGCTTTCAGGCGGGGGATACCTGCTGTCTGCCGTGTATTTCCCCCAGTATTCTCCCTATTTCGTATCGGCGTCCGGACTGGTTTTACTGCTCCGTGATTACTACTCCCGTATGGATTTGCTAATCTGGTCTGCAATAACGCTTACGGTTTCCGTCTCCTACCTTGTGGACAGGGAGCTGTTTTTTTACGCAAACCTGCTTTTTGTGTTTTACTTTTTGCGGGAAAGCGTGTCCGGTCTGCTTGGACAGATAGAAAAGGAGAAAAAAAGGTACAGGGATTTTGTTGACAGGGCTATAACCAGTGAGATACAGAAAAAGTATTCGGAGATAGACGACGAGCTGAAAATCACATATAAAAAGCTGAAGGTAATATTCAAGCTGAGCAACATCACACTTTCCCCACTTGAGATAGAGGAGATAGCCGAAAGGGTGGTTGAGGGACTGCATAACCTTGGATATTCAGGCGTAATACTTTATGTCAACACGGAAAACTTTAACGCATTTAAAAAGAGCGGTTTTTTTCCGTATATGAAAAACTACCTTGAAAACCGTTTTGAAAACATAGAAAAAATAACCATTTCAGAAGACGAAAAACAGATATTCCTCCCCTTGAAGAGCGACAAGGGAAAGATAGGCGTTCTGGCTGTTTACAAGAAGGAAGGTATATCCCCAAAAGAGATAGAATACCTTTCTACCTATGCAAACTCGGTGGCAATATCCATAACCAAAACCATATATTTCAAGGAGATAAACAAGCTACAGGACTTGCTGGAGAAAACATTTGAGACGGTTGATATAGGTATAGCCATAGTAAACAGGGAGTACAGGATAGAAAGGGCAAACAGGGCTTTAAAGGAGATTACAGGTAGGGAGCTTGACGGTACAATATTTGAGGCGATACCGGAGATAGAGCCGCTTAAAAGGGAGCTTGAAAGCGTAATAAAGGACAACAGGGTTGTTGACACTGTACTTTCTTCAATAAGCAGGAAAGGTTCTATTTACCGCATCAAAGCACTTCCTCTGGTTTCGGGTGAAGGAGAGGAAAGGGACAAGATGGTTCTGGTTATAGAAGACATTACGGAGAAAGAAAAGCTGGAGGCACAGCTGATAGAAACGGAAAAACACGCAGTTATCGGTAAGATGGTGGCAGGTCTATCCCACGACATAAAAAATCCTCTTGCCGCAATATCAGCTTCAGCCTTTGCCATAAAAAGGCGGGGCAACAGGTTGAAAGACGGAAAGATTATAGAGCTGGCTGAAAAGATAGAGAAAAACTCCTCAAGGGCGGCTGATATAATAAGCAAGCTGTTGAACTTTGCCAAACCGAGCTACTACAAGATGGAAAGGGTGAACCTGAAAGATGTACTCCTTTCTTCCATAGAGTTTGCACTGCCGGAGAAGAAGAAAAACGTTAAGATTTACAGAAGGCTCAGGTCTGACGTTTACACTTACGGGGACAGGAACGCTTTACAGCAGGTATTCATAAACCTGCTCATAAACGCCATTGAGGCTATTGAGGACAGGCAGGGCATAATAGAGGTAAAACTTACTAAAGATAAGGAACACGCCGTAATATCCATAAAGGACAACGGTGTGGGCATACCTAAGGACGTGTTGAACGAGGTTTTTGATCCGTTTTTCACCACTAAAGAGAAAGGTACAGGACTTGGACTTTCTGTGGTGAAAAAAATAATCACAGACCACGGCGGTGAGATAGAGGTTAACAGTGTTGAAGGGGGAGGAACTGAGTTTATAATAAGACTACCCCTTTCTTTCAGGGAGGAATGAAGGTTAGATGGAAAAGGGCAGGATTTTAATAGTTGATGATGAAGAGGACATACTCCACACCTTCCAGATGATACTTGAGGAGGACGGCTATCAGGTAAAAACGACGACAGACGCAAGGGAAGGTCTGGAAATGCTTAAGGAGGAGGATTTTGACCTTGTCCTGTCCGATATGCGTATGCCACACATGAGTGGGGAGGAGTTTTTACGGGAGCTTAGGAAGTTCAACAGAATAACCAGCTTTATCGTTATGACCGCATACGGCACCATAGACAACGCGGTCAAGTGTATGAAAGAAGGGGCTTTCCACTACATCACGAAGCCTGTTGACTTTAACGACCTTTCGGTATGGAAGCTGATAGAGGAGGCTGTGGAAAAGGCAAAGATACTGAGGGAAAACGAGAAGCTGAAGCACGAGCTTGAGACAGGCAGGTCAGAAGTGGACTTTATCATAACCAGAAATCCCACTATGGTCGGCGTTATAGATTTTATAAAAAAGGTGGCTCCCTTTGACAACACCATACTTATTTACGGGGAAAGTGGTGTGGGGAAAGAGCTGGTGGCAAGGGCAATACACAGCCTCAGTCCCAGAAGGGACAGACCTTTCATAGCCGTAAACTGTGCCAACATATCGGCTGAGCTTATGGAAGCTGAATTTTTCGGCTACAAAAAGGGGGCTTTTACCGGAGCAACGGAGGATAAAAAGGGTATATTTGAAAAGGCTGACGGCGGGACGGTATTTTTAGACGAGATAGGTGAGATACCTTACGACATACAGGCAAAGTTCCTCCGTTTCCTTGAAAGTAAGGAGATAAGAAGGATAGGCGATGAAAAGGTCGTCAAGGTTGACGTGAGGATAATTGCGGCAACGAACAGGGATTTACAAAAACTGGTTAACGAAGGCAGGTTCAGGGACGACCTGTACTACAGGATAGGGGGCTTTAAGATAGAAATACCCCCTTTACGGGAAAGGAAAGAAGACATACCTTTACTGGTAAACCATTTTATAGAAAAATACAGCAAAAAATACGGTAAAAACATTCTGGGAATAAAGCCTGAAGCTTTGAGCCTCCTTATCAGATACGACTTTCCGGGAAACGTCCGACAGCTGGAAAGCGTAATATCAAAGGCTGTAATACTTGCTGAGAACGACAGCTTTATAGGAAAGGAGCACATAGATCAGGAAGTCCAGATAAACGTTAGGGAGTTTCCACTTGAATACGGAAAGGCTAAAAAGATATACACAGAAAAATTTATGAAAAAGTATCTGGGCATTTTACTTTCCATTACTAACGGCAACATTTCACAGGCGGCTAAAATAGCAAAAATAGAGAGACAGTCTTTACAAAAGCTTATAAAAAAATACGGCATAGACCCGTCCATTTACAAAAAGTAAGGAGGTAGTTTCAAATATTGGTAAAAAATCCTGAAATAAGGGAGAAGGCTCTCCATCTGGTTGGTTTTGATAAATTCCTTCAGGAGCTTTCAAAATACACTCCAAACAAACAGACCGCTGAAAAAATACTTTCAGTCCGCTACTCAACGGACCCTGATCAGGTGAAAGAAAGGATAAACCTTACTTCCGAGTTTTTAGACCTGCTTAAAAGGGAAGGATACATTCCCCTTTCCGAAATCCCTGACATTACAGGACAGATAAACCTCCTTTCCATAGAAGAAAGCGTGCTTAAGCCTGAAGACCTGCTGGCTGTAGGTAAGGTGCTGAATACCTCCCGCCAGTTGAAGAACTTCCTTACGGATAAAGTGGAAAATACTACAGGTCTGGCAAGGCTATACAGGGAGCTTTACAGCTCAAGGGAGATGGAAAGGCTGATAGGGGACAGTATAGACGAGTCAGGAATGGTTAAGGATCAGGCAAGCAGGGACCTTGCCAGAATAAGGAAAAACATAAAGGAAGTAGAAAAGCAGATAACTGCCGTGCTTGAAAGGATAATCCACAGTCAGAAGTACGGCGATGTGGTGCAGGACAGGATAATAACCGTAAGGAGGGACAGGTACGTAATACCGGTAAAGCAAAACTTTGCAGGTAAGATACAGGGCATAATACAGGACAGGTCTTCTTCAGGACAGACCGTTTACCTTGAGCCTGTATCTGTGGTACATCTGAACAACAGGCTTTCAGACCTGAAACTGCAGGAACAGATAGAGGTACGGAAAATACTGAAATTCATAACGGACAGGTTAAGGGAAAAGCTTGCCGGCATAAAAAAAGCTTATAACACCCTTATAGAATTTGATTACCTGTATGCGGTCGGCAGGTATGGTGTCCAGCATAAAGCCGTATTTCCCCAGATAGGTGATCAGGTAGAGCTTATCGGGGCTAAACACCCGGTATTCCTGATGCTTGGAAGAAAGTTCAAGCCTATAGACCTGAAGCTTACAGGGGGCAGGAAAGGTCTTGTTATTACAGGACCTAACACCGGCGGAAAGACCGTGGCACTGAAAACGCTTGGACTTTTTGCCGCTTTGGTCCAGTCCGGCATACCGGTACCTGTGGCTGAAGGTAGCCAGATACCGGTTTTTGACGGAATATACGCTGATATAGGCGACATGCAGTCCATAGAGCAGAACCTTTCAACCTTTTCGGCACACGTCAAAAACATAAAGGATATACTTTCCCTCATAACGGAAGACAGCCTTGTTCTCCTTGACGAGCTTATTCCCGGCACTGACCCTGACGAAGGCTCAGCACTGGGGATAGGCATACTTGAAAAAATAAAGAAAATCGGGGCTTACGCCGTGGCTACCACCCATTTTAAACAGATAAAGGTTTATGCCCTTTCTGACGATTACTTTAATGTAGCTTCTGTGGGCTTTGACAGGGAAACGCTGTCTCCCACGTACACCATACACTACAACTCGGTCGGTCAAAGTATGGCTTTTTACATAGCGGAAAAGCTGGGGCTGGACAGGGAGGTTATTGAGGTCGGCAGAAAGTACCTTGACAAAGAGTACCTTGAGCTGGGCAGGGCTATAGATTCCCTTGAGAAATACAAAACTGCCTATGAGGAGGAGCTTGAAAAGGTAAACAGGCTTAAAAAAGAGCTTGAGGAGGAAAAAAGCAGATACCTTTCGCTGAAGGAAGAGCTGGAAAGGGAAAGGGAAAAGGGCTGGGAAACGGTCAGGAAGGAGACCGCACAGTATTTAGAAAACGTAAGGGAAGAAGGCTACAGGATACTTGACAGGATAAGGTCAACAGGCAGAGGCAGTGAGCTTGAGGCTTTCCTGACAAAGCAGAAAAAAGAGATTTCCCAGAAGAAAGAAATAAAGGAAGAAATTGGCTTTACCCCGGAAATAGGGGATACGGTAAAGCTGAAAGGTAAAAATGCCGTAGGAGAGGTAATATCCGTAAGGGAAAACAAGGTTCACATAAACGTGGGCGGGATAAAAATATGGACGGACCTGTCCTCAATAGAGCCTGTAAAAAAGGGAAAAGCCGAAAAAAAGGTAAGGTTCAGCTTCAGCCGTAGCAGGGGCGACAGCTTTAAACCTGAGCTTAAAATAATAGGCAAAACTAAGGAAGAAGCCTTAAGAGAGCTAAGTGCCTTTCTGGACAGGGCTTTGACGGAAGGTTTTAGTACGGTAAGGATAATACACGGCTACGGCTCGGGCGTTTTAAGGAAGGCAGTTAGGGAATATCTGGATAATCTGCCTTATAGAGTGGAATACGGCGATGCCCCTTACAGTGAAGGGGGAATGGGCGTTACGGTTGTCCACCTGAAATAAAAGGAGGTGTGGTATGGACGGAAAAAAAGTGGCTGTCCTTCTTGAGGATTTTGTTGAAGAGGTTGAGTTTATCTATCCCTATTACCGCTTTAAGGAAGAGGGATACGCTGTTGACGTGTTAGCCCCTGCAGTAAGGGAGTATAAAGGAAAAAAAGGTCTGGTTTTCCATTCAACACACCAGATTAATCCGGACGAGGTGGAGCTTTACTCTGCCGTTTTCATTCCCGGCGGATACGCCCCTGACAGGCTGAGGAGGGACGGCGAAACCTTACGGTTTGTGAAAGGTATGTACGAAAGTGGAAAGCTGGTTGCCGCAATATGCCACGCTCCGTGGCTGTTGATTTCCGCCGGCATAGTAAAGGGCAAAAGAATAACCGGATTTTTCTCAATAAAGGACGACATCGTAAATGCAGGCGGCATATATACCGGCAAGCCTGTTGAGGTTGACGGGAACATAATAACCGCTACAGACCCTAAAGCGATGCCTGAAATGATGAAAAAAGTACTTTCTTTCCTCGGGGGGAGTTAGATGGGATACTTGGGAATTGATATTGGCGGGAGTTTTATAAAATACTGCGGAAAGACAAACGGGGAGATTAAAAAAGGTAAAATTCCGACGGAAAGGAACCTTGACAGCGTACTTTTCACCCTGAAGGAGGTTGTTGAAAAGTTCAATCCTGAAAGGGTCGGCTTTGGTGTGGCAGGTCTTTACGACAAAAAAACAGGCGTGATCACTGCCTCACCTAACATAAAACACCTTGAAGGTATAAACCTGAAAGGTGTGCTTGAGGGCTACCTTAACGTGCCTGTTGTAATCCACAACGACGGCTCAGCCGCCGCCTTTGGGGAATACCACTACGGGGCGGGGAAAGGGGCTGAGGTATTGGTCTGCTTCACACTGGGAACAGGTCTTGGCGGAGGTCTGGTGATTGGCGGTAATCTGGTTGAAGGGGTCTCCGGTTGCGGAATGGAGATAGGACATACCACCGTAAACGTGGACGGCTGGTACTGCCACTGCGGAAGGAAGGGCTGTCTGGAAGCGTACGCCTCCTCTTACGGCCTTGAAAGGTTTTACTTTCTGCTTACGGATAAAAAGCTGTCCTCCGCAGAGATAATACTCCTTGCAAACGGCGGGGACAGGGAAGCTATCCAGTCCATTGAGGAGTTTTCCAGATACCTTGCTGTTGGCTTGATGAACGCACTACACATTTTCAATCCTGACAGGATAGTGGTAGGCGGAGGTATTCCGGAGCATTATCCGGTTGTTATAGATATGGCGGTGGCAAACCTGAAGGAGATGGCTTTCCACCTGCCGTTCAGGGACGTTCAGGTGTTGAAAGCCGGTCTTGGTGAGTACAGCGGTGCTTACGGTGCTATGGTTTTAGCCGAGATAGGTAAGTGATGGAGCTGGTCAATCTGGTTTACAACAGGCTGGGAAACAGCGTATCACTGCTTTTAGACTACCCGAGCCTCCATATACAGCTTTTGGACAAGGTGTTTTTTTCTGTGGAACAAGTACACTGCAGTGTGGCAGGCATATCCTTTTCCCATAAGGAAGGCGTTAAGGTAAGGCTTGAAGTTGGAAGTATCGGCAGTAAGGAGCTGTTGTTTAACGGTGAAGGCTTTTTTATGTCCGGTTTAGGTTTTTTCAAACCTGTTGAGGGGGGATTTTACGGTTTTCCGGAAAACGTTTTTTTATCTTTCAGGCTTGGAATGGAAGGGGAGCTTGACGACAGGGGGGGACTTAAGATAGAAGGGGAAGGCTTTTTCAGAAAGGTCTGTCTTCTGATTTTAAAATCTTATGAGAAATATTAGTGAACAGTTTTCCAAAAAGGCATATACTTGATTTTATGGTAGTGGTAGTTTTTGCTTTAGCTTTAGCCCTGCTTTTTTCAGGCTGTTATTCGGAGGATAAGGAACGGGCAAAGGCTGTTGGAAGGCTTTCCGTTTACCTTTCAAAAATAGAAAACGGTGAAACGGCACAAAAAATAAAGGAAAAATACCCCAATCTACAGATAGGTCTCGTTTATTACGACCATCTGGACGACAGGTACAAGGCTGTTGACCCCCGTAAAGGTTTTGAAAAACTCGGCTATTCTGAAGCGTTCAACAGGGAGGTTTATTACTACGTGATGTACAGGCTTACGGAGGAAGCCCTGAAGGAGGAAAGGGACGCGGTTGAAAAAGAGCTTATCCGCACGCTAAAGTTGTACCAGCAGTACCTTCAGGAGGCTAAAGAGACGGAAAGGAAGGATAGGAAGATGGTGGAGGTAATAACCAGATACGCTCCGGCCGGGATAATAATATTCTCAACACTTGTAGGCTCCGCCATCGCTTACCTGCTGTTCTCCATCGCCCGTAAACACGAAATACTCTAAAAACAGTCCATATCACAATCCATAAAAGAGGTGTCAAAAACGACCACTTTTATCTCTTCCCCGTCTTTTATGGAAGTTTTGCCAATTTCAACCATACCAAAGCCGTGGGCAAAGACCATACCTGTAAGTATGTTTGAACCCTGCCTGCCGAAAGGAACGGCTACAAAACCATCTTCCGTAAGCTGTAGAGC
>JAADDT010000022.1 GCA_013153765.1 Aquificota bacterium | reverse complement strand
TGTTCAGTATTATTTCAAAAAAGTCCGAATGTATGTTTTCCATAAACATCTGTGTGGAGAAGCTCATCTTTGCGTAAGGGTCTGTAAGCACGGGGAAAAAGCCGTTTCCAAGCACGTTTTGAACCAGTAGCTCGGAAGATGCGAAGTATCCTACGGAGGTGTCAAACAGGTCCTTTTCCGTCGGTGTTAGGGACTTGTAGTCTAACACGTCTTGCTGTATGTTAAGCTCTTCCGGAAACCAGACAGCCTTTTTCTGCTTGGTGTATATCTCTTTGAAAACCGGATATCTGGGGTTTTCCGTAAGTCTGATGTTGTCCCTTACGGAGGTTTTCCCAATGAATTGAAGCTTTTTCATCTCACTCCTCCTTCCTGTGGATACACTATATATTGTGTTTTCTATTAAAAATAACACTGTATATTGTGTATGTCAACTGAAAAAAATGCTCCAGTTTTGAATGACTTTCAATTTTTATTTTCGGATAGTTATTGAAATTTATACAGAATTTTTTTAAAGTTAATCTATCGGTTAGTTATGTCTAACTCTCGGGGGCTGTAATGGAAAAGGTTAGTTGTATATACCACGGAAACTGCACTGACGGAACGACCGCCGCGGCGGTGGTGCTGAAAAAGTATCCGCAGGCACAGACCTATCCTCTTGAACACGGCTATTCTGAAGAGGAGCTGGAAAAAATACTGTCCGGTATGGACAGGGATACTCTCCTTTACATAGTTGACTTTTCCCTGAAGGAGGAAGACCTCCACAGGGTTTTAGACAGGGTAGGTAAGGTGGTGAACATAGACCACCACATCAGTGCTAAAAACCTGCTTGAAAGGTTTGCAAGCCAATACGAAAACTTCGTTTACGTTTTTGATAACGCAAAGTCCGGGGCTTCCCTTACCTGGGACTACCTTTTCGGTACAGAACCGCCTCCAATAGTCAGGTATGTGGAGGACAAGGACATATGGCTGTGGAGGTACGGAGAGACCACGAAGTACGTTAACCTTTACCTTCTGCCGTTGACTAACAAGCCACAAGAGGTGGTAAAGCTGTTTGACAAGCCTATAGACAGTATAATTGAAAAGGGTAAGGTAATATCCTCCTTTGCCGATTACCTGATAAACAGGTTCGTTGAAAGGGCTGAAGAAACGCCTGTCAAGATAGGCAAATACGTTGTGAAGGGCTTTAACACCAATTACTTCCAGTCGGAAATAGGGAACATCCTTGCCACGAAACACGATCAGGCTGTTTTGCTGTTTAGCATTCAGGGTTTTAAAGTAAAGATGAGTTTCAGGAGTAATACGGGACACAAGCCGGACGCACTTGACCTTGCAGAAGAAGTTGGAGGCGGTGGGCACAGGAACGCCGCCGGTGCTGTTGTGCCTTTAGACCTTTTCTGCCAGATGATCCAATTCTCCCGGGAGGTTAAAAATGGCAGTTGAAAACGGAGAAAACCTGTCAACCAAAGAAAAGATAGTTAAGGTGGGGGCACAGATAATAGTTAAGGAAGGTCTGAAAAAGTTTACCGCAAAGAACATCGCTGACAGGCTCGGTATCACTGACGCCGCAATCTTTAAGCACTTCAAGTCTATGGACGACATTATCCTTGAAATAATAAATAAGTACGTTTCCCAGTGTATAAACAGTGCCATCCAGTCCATAGAAAAGGGAAGGACGGTACAGGAAAAGCTTGAACTCCTCCTTAAGTCTCACATAGAGATACTTGAGGAGACTATGGGGGCTGTGCCTGTCCTTTGTTTTGAACTTTCCCGCTCGGAGGACGAAAGGTTCAAGGGCATACTTACCAATTTTGTGGAAAGCTACAAGGAAAAAATATCCCAGATAGTAAAGGAAGGTCAGGCTGAAGGCAGTATCAGGAAAGACCTTGATCCTGAAGACGTGGCTATGTTTTTCATAGGCTCAATACAGGGAAAGGTTTTTGCCTATGTGGTTTCCAATAAAACCGGAAGGATAATAGACGACGCAGACCAGTTTATATCAATGATTTTCAATGGTATTATGGAAAAACGCTGAAGGTGTTTTAAAAATTAGTTGTTAAAAAATCTTGTTAATTTAACACAAAACGTATATCTTTATTTTCAAGACCGTTTAGGAGAAGTCTATGGAAGAAAAAAGCTGTCCTGTCTGCGACGACCTTGGCTGGGTTTTGAAGGAAAACGGGGTGGAAAGGTGTACCTGCCAGTATTCTGACATTACGGAAAACATTTTTCAACGGATGAACATACCTAAAAGGTACAGGAACAAGGAACTTTCAAACTTTACGCCGGACGATAAGGCGGGACACAGGTTGGTTCTGTTAAGGATAGAGGACTACATAAACTCGGACAGGTTTAAGGAAGGTAAAGGTCTGTTTCTGGTAGGACCTCCCGGTGTTGGCAAAACGCATCTGGCTGTAAGTATACTGAAGGAGTTTTTCAGAAGGCGTGGTATAGTAGGTCTTTTTTACGACACACGCTCGCTTTTGTTTAAGCTGAAGGCTTCTTTTGACGGCTCGGCGTCGGCAAGGGAGATACTGGAGGAGACTGTGGAAACTCCTCTGCTGGTTCTTGACGACCTCGGCTCGGAAAGGCTTTCTGACTGGGCGAGGGACATTCTACACTACATAATAATAAACAGGTACAACGAGTTAAAGCCTATTATTATCACTTCAAACGTTGAGTTGAAGTCAAGGAAGATTGAAGGGGACGTGCTTGAGAACACGCTTGAGGAAAGGATGGGTCAGGCGATAGCCTCAAGGCTTTCCGAAATATGTGAGATCATACCTGTTAAGGGTAAGGATAAAAGAAGCTCTGGACTAATAGCTGAAGAGGTGGGTAATGAGAAAGGCAACCGTTAAGAGGGAGACTAAAGAAACGCAGATAGAACTTTCCCTTAATCTGGACGGTAAGGGTGTGTATTCGGTTGACACTCCTGTAGGATTTTTGAACCACATGCTTGAGACGTTTTCAAAACATTCGCTTATTGATCTGGAGGTTATGGCTTCCGGAGACGTACACGTAAGCCACCACCACACGGTTGAGGACGTGGGTATAGTGCTTGGAACGGCTCTGAAGGAAGCACTTGGGGACAGGAAGGGTATAAGACGGTTTGGACACGCAGTAATACCTATGGACGAGGCTCTGGCAATGTGTTCAATAGACCTGTCAGGCAGACCGCTCCTTTTTTACGACGATTTGGGATACAAGGGGAAGATAACACAGTTTGATTACGAACTGATGGAGGAGTTTTTTAAGGGTATAGTACTGTCGGCAGGTATTACAGTCCACCTGAAAGCTCTGTCAGGGAGAAACCTGCACCACATTGCGGAAGCTCTTACTAAAGCGTTTGCAGTTGCCTTAAGGCAGGCGGTAGAGGTTGATCCGAGAAGGGAAGGGACGCCGTCAACAAAAGGAACTCTAAAATAGGAGGGTCCGATGAACAGGAAGGAAAAAATACTGGAAATACTGAAAGAAAAGAAGGAAATATCAGTAAAGGAGTTAAGCCGTATATTTAACGTTTCTGAAATGACCATATACAGGGACATAAGGGAACTGGAAAAGGAAGGGGAGATAAAGCGGAAGCACGGGGCGGTTTTGCTTAACGAAAAGGAGAATACGGAAAGCCTGCTGGTGGATACCTGTCCAATATGCGACAAGCCAATAACGAGGGCTTATCCGTACCGTATTACGGTTGAGAACTACAAGGTTATAGAAGCCTGCTGTGAACACTGTGGCTTCCTGCTCCACAGTAAGTACGAGGATAAGAAGGTTTCTGCAATCACTTACGACTTTATAACGGAAAATCCTATCAGTGCCATAAACGCGTGGTACGTGGTAGGTAGCTCTGCGGTAGCCTGCTGTAGTCCAAGCGTAATACCTTTTGCGTCAAAAAGCGATGCGGAAAAGTTCCAGAAAGGCTTCGGCGGAGAGGTTATGGATTTTATAAACGCTTACAATACCATAGTGAACAACATGAACATCAGTATTAAAAGTTGCTGTCAACCTCAAAGCGTAAGCTTTAAGATAGACGAGATGAAAAAGGGTTAGGTCTGCAGGACAGGGTACTTCCTTTCCCTGTCAACTATGTGTATGTTTTCCACGCCGAACTTGTTTTCTTTAAGCAGGTTAAAAACCTGAACTGCCCTGTCCCTGTCCTTAAAGCCTATTACCACTCCGCAGTATTCGTAAATCTCGTCCGGAACGGGAAGGGTTATAAAGTCCGTAATTCCCTTTTCTTTTAAAAACTCAATTGCCCTGAAGCCTTCAGGTATGGACATGAAGGTTATTATGTACTTGGGTCCTGCCGAACGGAAAATCCTGAAAAAGTAGTCGTAAATGTGGAGTTTGGTTCCTATCAGGTAGAACTTCAATTTTTCAAGTAGGGTGTCTCCGTGCCAGCCCTTTCCTCTCTCTATCACCGCTGTGATAACGCCGTTGTCTTCCGTAAGGGAGATAAGCCTGTTTCCCGTGTCGTGGCACCATATTTTTATGTCCTTTTTGAAAGCCTTGTCGTCAGCCAGAACCTTCAGCCGTCCGCCTACAGGTATGTTTTTCAGCTCCTTAGAGACGAATATTAACGGGGTGGGACAGAACATTCCACGGGTGTCCACTTCTTTTATTATTTTTTCTTCACCTATTTGCATACCAGCCTCCCTAAAGGCTCTCCTCCAAGCAGGTGCCAGTGAATATGGAATACCTCCTGACCGGCGTCCCTGCCACAGTTTACTATCAGTCTGAAGCCCGTGTCTGCAATTCCCTGCTGTTTTGCTATCTCGTTTGCCTTCAGTATCAGGTGTCCTATCAGTGGCTTATGCCTCCCTTCAAGGTAAAGGTTGTTAGGTATGTGTTCTTTAGGGATAATTAGGATGTGAACCTTTGCCTGCGGTCTTATGTCCTTGAAAGCCATCACAAGGTCGTCTTCGTAAACTATATCCGCCGGAATTTCCTTGTTTACTATTTTACAGAATATACAGTCGGACATATCACTCCCTCCGTATTTGGTTAATAACATTATATACATTTAGGATATAAAGTGGGAGGTTTTGGAAAGTTGTTTTAGCTTTTGATTATGTCCGTTATCTTTCCCTTCAGACCTTCCGTGAACTCAACCTCTTCGTCAAACCGGAAGACCTTTATTTCCTTACTGCCATTCTGGTAGATAAAGACCTTTTTCGTGTGGGGGTCAACCAGTATTATTTTCGGCACGCCGATGGAAAAGTAATCCTCTATCTTTTCTTCCATTTCTGTGATTGTGTTTGAAGGTGATACGATTTCTATTATCAGGTCTGGAGGAATTTCCAGTATCCCTTCAGGCTCTTTTTCCGTTTTTTTCCTGCTTACGTAAACGACGTCAGCCCCCCGTATCCTTAAAGGCTCTTTTGATATTAAAATTCCCACCTCTCCGACGGAAACAAAGCCTTTTTCTTTCAGTTTGTCCCAGAGGAAGGAAAATAAAAAACCTTCGTACCTTCCGTGTTCAAATCCGGACGGTGCCATCTGCTTTATCTCCCCGTCAATTATTTCGTAGCTCCCTTCAGGAAGCCTGTTTATGTCTTTATAGGTAAGCCTCTTTTTATCTATGGTTAACATTGCATTTCCCTTTTTTCTCTAAAAATAGAGGTGTGGACGGAAATTTTCAACCGTTTACGGTTGTTCCCTTACTTTCGGCGTGTCTTTTTAGTATCTGGAACAGTCTGTCCACGTTCCAGCCTTCTTTGGTGGATATTATGACGCTTTCCTTACCGCCGGACAGGAGTGTTTCGTCGCTTTCCTCAAGGTATTCCTCCGATGGTATTACCCTGTCTATCTTGTTTAAAACCAATACCTGCGGTTTTTGATCCACCTTTATCCTTTTCAGTATTTGGTCAACGCTTTCAACCTTTTCCTGCCAGTTTTCGTCTGATACATCAACCACATGCAGTATAAGGTCAGCCTCACTGACCTCCTCAAGTGTTGTGATGAAAGCCTCCATAATCTCTTCAGGCATGTCCTTCACGAAACCGACAGTGTCCGTAATAACCACCTTTTTGTTAATGTCCGGAAAGACCAGATAGGAGGTTTTTGTGTCAAGGGTGGCGAAAAGCTGGTTTGATATGAACGTTTCCCTTTTGGTAAGCCTGTTTAACAGGCTTGACTTTCCCGTGTTTGTGTATCCCACAAGTGCCACTTTCAGTATGTTAGGGTTTTCAGCCCTCCACTTCCTCTGCTGGTATCTCTGTTTTTTGATGTTTTCTATCTCTTTTTTTATTTTTGCTATACGGTCTTTAATGCTCCTTGCCTTTATCTCTCCTAACTTTTCACCTGCACCTTTCGTTTTCATTCCCCCTCCTATACGGGAAAGGGCTTTTCCTTTCTGTCCGTAAACGCGGGGTAGCTGGTGCTGTAGTGTGGCAAGCTCCACCTGAAGCTTTGCCTGTTTCGTTTTTGCCCTTTCGGAGAATATGGACAGGATAAGGTCAGTCCTGTCAAGGACTTTTACGCCGGTTGTTTTTTCTATGTTTGAAATCTGGGCAGGTGAAAGCTCCCCGTTGAACACGATAGTGTCCGCCTTAATACCTTCCGCCAGTTCCTTCAGCTGTTTTACCTTTCCCCTGCCTATGTAAGTGGCAGGGTCGGGAATGTCCCTGCTCTGGTATAGCTTGCCTACGGTCGTTCCGTTTACAGCCTTTACCAGACCTTCAAGCTCCTGCAGTGAGGACAGAAGCTCCTTTTCCGTACGGTTTTTCGTCTTTACTCCTACTAAAATTGCCCTCATACGGCAGAATATATGTGGAGTTTAGGTTTCTGCAACGATTGTGCTTATGGCGTGTTTGTAAACCAGCTGTTTTTCCCCGTTAACGTCTATCAGAATGGTAAACTGGTCTGAAGCGAGTATTTTACCTGTTATCCTCGTCCCTCTTGTAAGGTAGATCACAACCTCTTTTCCCTCTTCCTTCAGTTCCTCAAGGAGCTCATCCTGTATGTTCATTTTTTTCCTCCATATTTAATTTTTTTATAATTGTATCTAAAACTGACCGCTTTGTATAGTTGTCAGCCTTTATAAAGTGCCAGTTTTCCCTGCCTGACAGCTTGGAACGGAAAGTCCTTAACTGTCTTTTTGCAAAATCTTTGGTGTTTTTTATTATCCGTCCCTTTGCCTCCTGAAGGTTTATCTCTCCCTTAATGTAGGGTATAAGCTCCTTGTAGCCTATAGCCTGTTTTGAGGTCAGTGCGTTTTCGTATCCTGTGTCTATCAGCTTTTTTACCTCATCAACCAGTCCTTCCTGAAACATCTTTTCCACCCTTTTTTCTATCCTGTCCATCAGCCTTTCCCTGTCCATCTCAAAAACAAAGCCTGTAAAGTCGTACCTTTTTTCCCTGAAGCCGTGCTTTTTCTGGAAGTGGGAGAAGGGTTTTCCCGTAAGCCGGTAAACCTCCAAAGCCCTTACTATCCTTTTCAGGTCGTTAGGGTGTATCTTTTCCCCGTACTCCCTGTCAACACGGAGTAGCTCTCTATAAAGTCTGTCAGGCTCTTCCCTATACAGACTTTCCCTGATACGCCAATCTGAAGGGGGTGCGTCCGTCAGACCGTAAAGTAAAGCCTGTATGTAAAGCCAAGTTCCTCCTACCACTATCGGCGTTTTGCCTTTTTGCCTTATCCGTTCTATCTGCCTGTCTGCAAGTGTTATGAACTCCTTTACGGAAAAGTTTTCTGACGGCTCAACCACGTCTATAAGGTGGTGGGGAATACCTTCCATCTCTTCAGGTTTTGGTTTTGCAGTTCCTATGTCCATACCTTTGTAAACCATCATTGCGTCGGCACTGATAACCTCGCCGTTTAAGAGTTTTGCCAGCTCTATTCCAATTTCCGTTTTTCCGGTGGCGGTAGTTCCTGTAATGACAATAAGTCTCATTTTCCCGTCCTGATCTTCCGTTTTGTTATACAATATACGGAAAAACATAAAAATTTTCACAGAAGGGTTGGTATGAAAAAGAAGGGTGCAAAAACCTCCATAGAAAAGGCACTGGACCTGATAGAGACGCTTAAAGAAAGGGGTGATTTGGGGGTCACGGAATTAAGCGGTATTTTAGGTCTGAACAAAAACAACGTTTTCCGGATACTTGCCACGCTTGAGGTAAAAGGGGTTATAGAACAGGACAGGGAAACGGGACACTACAGGCTCGGTATGAAGCTCCTGTCTCTGGAGTACGCTTACATAAAGAACCTGCCCTTTTTGAAAAAGGCAAAGCCTTTTATGAGGGGTTTGAGGAACAAGGCACAGGAAAGCGTTTATCTGTCCATACTCCACAACGATGCGGTGGTTTACATACACAGTGAGGATACGAAAAGGTCTGTCCTTGTAAACTCCCGTATAGGAAAGCGTTTCCCTGCGGAAAAGACCGCCTCCGGAAGGGCTATCTTAAGGGGTAAGAAAGAGGAGGGCTTTTTCATAGAAGAGGACTGGGAAGGGGCTGAACCTGAAGTAAGTGAGATAGCCACCGTGATAAGGGACGAAACAGGACAGCCTATAGCCTCGCTTTCCATAGTTGCTCCCTCCGTAAGGTTTGACGAGGAAAGGGTAAAACAGTTGAAAGAACTGCTGAAAGAAACGGGAGAAAAGATATCCAGACAGCTGGAAAAATCATAAACTTCCCTTGCTTACGAACGGCAGTCTAATATCAGCCGTAAGTATGTTTATGTAAAAATAAATAGACTGGAAAGTCCTGCCGGTAATCTTGTTGTAGTCCTCTTTATACATTACCTTAAACTGCCAGCACTTCCTATCCAGTATGAAGTTTACCGATTTACGCTGGACGTAGCCGTACTTTATGTTGTTCAGCATTGATGCGGATATTATGAACCATCTGTATTTAAGGTTTACGCTGTGGTAAATCTGGTTAAGGGTGGTTGTCCCTTCAAAAAGCCCTTTATCGTAGGAATGGGAGACGGAATACTTCAGCCAGTCCGTTATGGGAAAGGAAAACGTGGTTATTGAACGGACTATACGGTTAAAGTGGAAGTCGTAGTAAAGGGTGTTTTCTCCGGAAAACTCTCCCAGAGAGAAATAAAACCTGTTTTTAAACGGCTTGTAGTTGCCTTTTATCTCGTTTGTTCCCAGATAGTAGTAGTCGTTGAAGGTGTATCCTATGGACATTTCCCAAGAAAGGAAGTTGCTGTCTTTAAAGTTCAGTATGTTAAACAGTGAAAGGTCTATGTCCTTGGTGGCGTTTATCCTGTCCTCCCTGTCAAAAAACGGCAGGTTTTCCTGATTTACCTTTGACACGTAGGAGAACTTCAGCTGTGGTATTACCGAGTGGGTAAAACTGCCGTATCCTTTAAGGAAGGTGTACCTTATCCTGTCCTCAACGGAAAGGAGGTTCCTTGAGGGGGTTTTGTCGGCGGAGCTTTCCTTCGTCAGGACGTAAAACGTAGCCCTCGGCGACACTCTAAACAGGTTGGACAGGCTACGGAAGTTGGCATAGTACTCAAGGTTAAGAGTGTTGTCAGACCTTATTCCGGTTGTGCCTTTTTCCCTGTAAAAGTTAGTATTTACCGAAAGGAAATCCACGTAAAACGGCAGTTTTTTTATCGGTTTTATTTTTTTTATGTAGTACCTTATTTCCGGCAGTCTTTGTAGCGTTTCCTCGTTTGTAGGTTTTGTAAGGTCGTACAGGAAGTCAAAGTTTATCTCCAGAGAAAAGTATTTCTGGTCTGTAAGGGCTATAAGCTGGGTTTTTGTGTAGGATTTGTACCTCATAAGCCTTGATGCGTTGTATATGTCCTCAAAAAAGTAGGGGTCGCTTGGTATGTCGTAAACGAGGGATATGTCAAAGTCCTCGTAATGGAAGTCCCCCTTGCCGTAAATCCTCCACCTGTTTTTCAGGGGCGATACGTCTCTACCTTCCCACCACTTGCCTGCCCTGTCCTCGTTGAACACGACAAAGTTGCCTGTAAAGTAGCTGTCCGCAGAAAGCCTATTCCTGTATTCAACGTCAAGTCCCTTTCCCTGCTGGTTCCTGTAGTCAAACGTGAAGGTCATGTCAGAATGTCTGGTCAGAACAAGATAAAAAGGCTGTCGGTACTTAAAGTCGTTGTAGCTGTCGTTTCCGATTTCGGGAAAGAGAAAGCCTGTTTTCCTGTCGGTGGCAGGGTAGGAAAAGTAAGGGGAGTAAAAAACAGGCAGTCCGCAGAATTTCAGGGACACGTTGTAAAACACCACCTTATCGTCCTTTATCAGGACGCCTTTTTTAGTCTTTACAAACCAGTCGTACTGGTCAAACGGGCAGGTGGAAAAGTTCCCGTCGTAAAAGTAGTATTTGTTCCCTTCAAGCCTTACCTTCCTTGCCCTTATGTAGTACCTGCCTTCTATGACGCCCTCAACCTGATAGAACTCTCCCCTGTCTCCCTTTTCCGTTATCCAGCCTTCTTTACCTTTTATTTCCATTTTGTCCGTTTTCAAGTAAACGTTGCCGTAAAGGTATATCTTTTTTTCGTTCTGGTTGTAAACGATTTTGTCCGCCTTTAAGATGGAATTTTTGTAGTTTACGACCACGTCCCCTTCCGCAATAATCTCACCGGTTGGGGTTTTTTTGATGTTTTCAGCCTCTATTGAGACGGGGATTTTACCGTAAGAATATCCAAGCAGTGTGAACAAACAGGCGAAAACTGATATTATAATTCTGCCCAAGTAATTTCCCCGCCGTAAGTTGTAGAAATATTATTATAAACAATTTTGGAGATAAAAATGGAAAAACCGAGGGAGTGGCTACGGGAAAAAAGCATAGCAAAAAAAATACTTTCCGATGCGGACGTGGTTTTTGAGGTTGTTGACAGCCGAATTCCCTTTGAAACCAGAAACAAGGTTGTTGAACAGCTTGCGAAAGAAAGGAACAAGAAGCTTTTCGTAATAATGAACAAGGCTGACCTTGTCCCTGAAGACTTTGTTGAAAAAGCCAAAAAGGAAATAGAAAAGGAGTTTCCCGTTGTTGTTTTTTCCGCCCATAAAAACAGGGGCAAAAGGGAGTTGGACAGGCTTATAAAACAGCTTGCGAAGGAAAAAAGGCTGGTGAAGATTGGCGTTTTAGGTTATCCCAATGTGGGAAAGTCCTCCCTGATAAACACGCTGAAAAGGAAAAAGGTAGCCACAACCTCACCTAAGCCGGGAATGACAAGGGGGGAAAAGCTGGTAAAGTTGGACAGGAACGTTTACCTGATTGACACGCCGGGTATAATAACACTTGAGTTTCAGGACGACCTTGCACTGAAAGGGTCGTGGATACCGGAAAAACTGGAACAGCCGGTAGAGGTGGCTTTAAAGCTAATTGAAAAGATAACTGAAAACAGACCTGAGGCGTTGGAGGAGGCTTACGGTGTTGAGGTTGGGAAAGAACCTCTTGAAACGCTTACCAGAATAGGGCAGAAGCTAAACTACAGGATAAAAGGCGGGGAGGTTGATCTGGACAGGACGGCAAAAAAAGTTCTGTGGGACTGGATAAAGGGGCATATCAAGGCATACTGGCTTTAGGGGGAAAGGTTGGAAGGGAAAATCATAGACCACATAGAGTTTTCCCTAATAAAGGGTGTGGGCAGTAGGAGGATAAAGCAGATTTACGAAGTGTTTGGGGATTTAGGCGTGCCTCTTGAAAATCCGGAACTGCTGGTTGATACCTTCGGGGAAGGTCTGTATTTAGCCGTAAAGAACCGTCCTTCAGACCTGCGGAAAAGGGCAGAGGAGGAATACAGGAAAGCCCGTCAGGTTGGGGCTGAAGTTGTTGTGCTGGGAGACGGACGGTATCCTTCCCTTCTGAAAGAAATTCCCGATCCGCCACCTTACCTATACGTTAAAGGTAAACTGCCACGCCGGTTTTCTTCCCTGTCAGTCGTCGGCAGTAGGAAGTTTTCCGGCTACGGGGAAAACATTACGAAAAAGGTTGTTGACCTGCTGGTTGAAAACGGCATAACTGTCGTATCCGGACTGGCTTCCGGCATAGACAGTATAGCCCACAGCCGTTGTGTTGAAAAAGGTGGGTTTACGGTAGCCGTCTTGGGAAGCGGTATAGATCAGGTCTTTCCTCCGGAAAACAGGAAGCTTTACCGCCTGATAGAGGAAAACGGCTGTATCCTGTCAGAATTTCCGGTGGGGACTAAAGCAAGCAGGTACACCTTTCCACAGAGGAACAGGGTTATAGCCGGACTTTCTTACGGGACGGTAATTACGGAAGCGGGGGAAAAGTCCGGTGCTTTGATAACAGCCAGATACTCTAACGAGTACGGCAGGGTGGTTTTTTCAGTCCCTACGAACATAAACAATCCTTACGGCAGGGGAAGTAATCTGTTGCTGAAAGAGGGTGCTGTTCCTCTTGTTTCACCTGAGGACATATTTGAACACCTGCCTTATCTGAAGGGAAAAGGTAAAAGGGAGGAACGGATTACAGAGCTTGACGGGGTGCAGGAAAGGATAATCTCCCTTCTGAACGCTCCCATCCACGTTGACCTGCTGGCAGAGAAGGTGGGTATGCCGGTTAGCGAGCTTACTGTCGTCCTTTTCCAGATGGAGATGGAAGAGCTCCTGTCGGTAAAGGACGGTATCGTTTACAGGGTTTAGTCTTCCTGCTCAAACATAAACCTGTTTTTAGGCTCGTCCCCTTCTTTCACTTCCTTCAGGGAGACTTTAGCCCTTCCCTGATCGTCTATGTCTATTACCTTTACGGTAAGAACGTCTCCCACCTTTATTTTGTCTTTGGCAGACCTTATCCTTTCAGGTGAAATCTGGGAGACGTGCAGGAGGGAAAGTTTGCCCGGCAGAAGCTCTACAAACGCTCCGTAGTCTTCAACTCTCGTAACCTTTCCCATATAGACCTGCCCAAGCTCTATGTCCATTATGAGCTCTTCTATCATCTGTTTTGCCTTTTCACCGCTTTCACCGTCAACGGCGTAAATCCTTACCAGACCGTCAGGTTGCAGGTCTATTTTTACGCCTGTTTCCTCAATTATTTTCTTGATGTTTTTACCGGAAGGTCCTATGATAACAGGTATTTTTTCCGGCAGTACTCTCATTATTATTATCTTCGGTGCGTGTGGAGACAGTTCAGGCTTAGGCTGTGGCATAGCCTCGTACATCAGGTCAAGTATGTGGAACCTTGCCTTTTTAGCCTGCTGTAGTGCTTCCTCAAGTATCTCTTTTGTTAAACCTTTTATCTTTATGTCCATCTGTATGGAGGTTACGCCGTCCCTCGTTCCTGCCACTTTAAAGTCCATATCACCAAGGTGGTCCTCATCGCCTAAAATGTCCGTCAGTATCACGTATTCGTCCTCTTCCTTCAGCAGTCCCATAGCTATGCCGGCAACGTGTTTTTTCATAGGAACGCCCGCATCAAACAGGGACAGGGACGCTCCACATACGGTAGCCATAGAGGTGGAGCCGTTGGACTCCAGTATTTCGGACACAACTCTTATAACGTAAGGGAATTCTTCTTCAGGGGGAATTAACGGCTCTATAGCCCTTTCCGCAAGGTTTCCGTGTCCTATTTCCCTTCTTGAAGGTGCCCTTGGCGGTCTTGCCTCACCTACGCTGAAAGGCGGGAAGTTGTAGTGTAGCATAAACCTCTTTTTCTCTTCGCCTTCCTCTATGCTTTCCTCTATCTGCTCCTCACCGGGGGCTCCCAGTGTTGTGGCAACGAAAGCCTGCGTCTCACCACGGGTAAACAGTGCCGAACCGTGTATCCTTGGGAACAGTCCTGTCCTTATCCATATAGGTCTTATTTCGTCCGGTTTTCTGCCGTCTATCCTTACCTTTTCTTTCAGCACCTTTTCCCGCATTACGGCTGACACTATCTCTTTGAATATGGTTTCAGCCTTTTTCTCCTTTCCTTCAGGCAGTTCTATCTGGGATACTGCCTCCTCAAATATTTCTTTAAGTTTCTTCCTTCTTTCCTTTTTGTCCCTTATGTTAAGGGCTTCTTTTATTTTGTCCTTCACGAGGGCTTCAAGCTGTTTGTAAATGACCTCGTCCACCTCGTCCTTCGGTACAGGCAGTTTTTCCTTTCCCCCTGCCTTTTCCTTCAGCTCCTCCTGAAGGTCTATAAGTTTTTTTATTTCGCCGTGGGCAAACATTATCGCATCAAGGATAACCTCTTCAGAAACCTCCTCACTACCGCCTTCAACCATAACTATCGCGTCCTTTGAACCTGCCACGACGATGTCTATGTCAGACTGGTTCCTCTGCTGGTAGGTGGGGTTTACGACGAACTGTCCGTCAACTCTTGCCACACGGACGCCGGCTATGGGTCCTTCAAACGGTGCTTCCGAAAGGTGTAATGCGGCGGAAGCTCCGACTATAGCCAGCACGTCAGGGTCGTACTTGTCGTCCGCTGAAAGGGTCATTGCGGTTATAACAACGTCGTTGAAAA